>JAAZKE010000098.1 GCA_012799995.1 Chloroflexota bacterium
TGGAAGTCAGTGGTTTTCATTACGATGATCTTCCTGATATCTTTTCACTGGCTAAAAGGAAAGCCGAGCCGCTCTTTATCCTTCTGTTGGATTTAATTCAGGACCCACAGAACCTGGGGACGTTGATCCGCACGGCAGTTGCTGCCGGAATGCATGGTATTATCCTCCCACAGGCGCGTGCAGCCGGCGTCACGCCGGCAGTTGTGCATTCCTCTTCAGGGGCAACCGAGCATATCCCCATTGTGCAGATGAACCTGGCGCAGGCCATTGCCGAGCTGCATAAAAACGATATGTGGGTGGTGGGGCTGGATAGCGGTGATCATGCTGCGCTGGTCAACCCGGCGAAGTTGGGCGGGAATCTGGCAATTGTGGTTGGAAGTGAAGGAGAGGGATTACGAAACCTTACCAGGAATTCCTGTGATGAGCTGCTGCATTTACCGATGAAGGGCGGTTTTGAATCGCTGAATGCCGCGGTTGCCGGATCAATCGTAATTTACCTGTCCTATATTGGGCACAGGCAATAGCTGCGACTTCACTATCTGAATTATTATCCGATTGTTTTTGAATTTGTAACAGGTCAGGCCAGATAGACAGTCTCGCCGCAGACAATCGTTCTGAGGACGGGAATGTCCTTTACCTCTGCAATGGGTACCTCTTCCGGGTCCTCAGCCAGAAAAACCAGATCAGCTGTTTTCCCCGGGGTAATCGATCCACGGATTCCATCCTCATTACCGATTTTTGCACCGCCGGCAGTGTGAGCGTATAGCGCCTGTTTGACAGTGATTCGCTCCTGCGGACGGGAGTGACTGACCGCTGCATGAACCGTGAGCAGCGGGTCACAGGGCGTCACAGTACAATCAGATCCAAACCCAACCAATAAGCCAGCATCAATCAGCGACCGGATCGGGTCAGCCCGTTGAGCGCGCTCCTCACCCAGATCTGTGATGTAAAAGTCGTGCGGCCAGTAGTAGTTGAAAGCAGGTTGAATAGATATCGCTACCCCCAACTGTTTTGCGCGTATGATCTGTTCTGCGGTCGGGAATTCCAAATGCTCAATCCGATGGCGCATTTTTTTAGGAAGTCGTTTTTGAGCCGCTTCCACTGCATTCAGGAACTGCTCCGAAGCAGCATCACCGACACAGTGCAGCGCTATCTGCATCCCTTCATAATGCGCTTCCCAGACATACTCGTTCAATTCTTCATCGGTGTAATACAGCAGCCCTTTTGTATCAGGGCGGACTGTATAGGGTTCCAAAAATGCCGCGGTGAATGGGCCTGTATCACCGTCAATCATGACTTTGCCACAGCCGCCGATTTGTTTCAGCCCCAACATTTTGGCGCCAATGACATTTTTGGACTCGCCATAAATGCGCAGGTTTACCGGAAGACATTCGTCATAGCCTATCAGTTCACCCATTTCTTCCTCTGGAATGATCGCGTGCACCTGCGTTATCCCATGGGAGACGGCAATGTCGGCAGCATGTTTCCAGGCCAACTTCAGAACAGTTGGATTACGCATGTTCTTACGAAAGATTTCACTCAGGAAACAATTG
Organism: Chloroflexota bacterium; assembly: GCA_012799995.1. GTDB lineage: Bacteria > Chloroflexota > Anaerolineae > Anaerolineales > Anaerolineaceae > Flexilinea. The sequence goes on from JAAZKE010000098.1 coordinate 1,554, forward strand.
GTGTGGCCATACAGCTCGCCATTAAAGGTTGCATTTTCATCTTTACCGTAGTTTTCAGACTCTGTGAGCCGCAAGCCAGCTCTTTCCAGTGAATAAGCGTTGGTGACTGACATATGACCGCTACGGTCGGTGATCTTGATCATGCGGTTTGGCGCGACGCTGGTCAAATCTTCAGCTGAAATCCGGTTGTATGCATCAAAATAGTCATATTCATAATTAAAAGCAGAGAGGACCCTGTCTGGATCAATGGACTGATGGCGCTCACGAATTTTTTCAAGAACGGTTGATTTATTGACGATGCCTGCCAGATTCAACTCTGCAATCTGCAACCCCATTAAGGTAAAGTGATTATGAGCGTCTATGAAACCGGGCATCACAATGGCACCTTTGGCGTCGATGATTTCCACATCTTCATAGTGACTGTAGATGAGTGCGTTGGGCTTCTTGATCGAGCGGATGATGCCGTCCTCAATCACGATCGCAGCTGACTGGGTCAAGTCAGGTTCAATAAACTTGATTCTGCCATTAATAATGATCTTTTTTTTCATTCTCAACAATCCAGATGCTGTTCCATCTATTTCAATAATTTCCAGTTAACAATTGGCAAGTGGATCTAAAACCTGGCTCAGTCCTTCACCAATCATGTTGATACTCAGAATTGCCAGGAGAATTCCTATCCCCGGGAAGATGCTGATCCACCAGGCATTGTTCAGATAGGCTCTGCCGAGCGACAACATTGCTCCCCATTCCGGGGTCATTGGCTGTGCGCCGAGACCCAGATAACTGAGCGAAGAGCCTTCCAGTATTGCGCCCCCAATACCCAGCGTCGCCAGCACAATCAACGGGCTGATGATATTGGGCAGGATGTGCAGGAAAAGGATGCGGGCGTCCGTACAACCGATCGATCGGGCAGCTTCGATGTAATCCATCTCGCGGGTCTTCAACACTTCACTGCGTGCCATGCGCATGAAGGAGGGGGTTGATCCGATGCCAACCGCGATGATCACGTTGGAGATACCCGGTCCAAGGATTGCCATTACTGTCAATGCCAGTAACATACCGGGAAATGCCATCAGAATTTCGGTCATCCAGCTGAGAATGCTGTCCACCCACGAGCCATAGAAACCAGCGATGATCCCAATGCCAGTACCCAGCGCCATCCCGATTAACATTGCAGCCAGACCGATGATCAGCGAAACGCGACCGCCGAAAACGAAGCGTGAAAAGATATCCCTGCCAATGTTATCGGTTCCCATCAGGTGTTCGCTGTTGGGGCTGATGAATGTCTGCGTTGGATTGGCCTGGTTTACATTGTAGGGGGCAATTCGTGCGGCAAACACAGTGATAAAGATCAACGCAATCAGGATAACGGTACCGACCACAAAATTGAAATTATGGAACAGATACCAACGCGTAGCGCGTTTATTGGTTTTAACCAGCGGTTCAAGCACAACAGCTTCGTTCATGTGAGCCTCACGCGCGGATCAACGACCGCATAGAATAAATCTGTCAGCGTATTGATGATCACATAAAGGACAGCAATCAGGGAAACTGTCCCCTGCACCAGCGGAAAGTCACGGTTTTGAATCGCAACAACCGCCAGCCGACCGATGCCCTGACGGGCAAAGATTGACTCAACAACCACCGAACCAGCCAGCAGATAGACTGACTGGATACTGATTGCAGTCGCGATTGGAATCAGGGAATTCGGCAGCACATGCTTGAACAGCACAGCTGCAGGACTGTTGCCTTTGGCAGTGGCCAGTGTCTGATAGGTTTTATTGAGCTCATTGATGATGCTGCTGCGCACCAGCCGTGCCAGCCAACAGCCTTCACCCACTGCCAGTGTGATGGCAGGCAGGATCATGCCAATGAAATCATCGGTTTTCGCAACGCTTGGCAACCAGTTGTTGCGAACCGCAAAGAACAGGATGAGCAGTAGTCCGAGAAAATAGGGCGGAATTGAAATCCCTGTTAGACAGATCATCGAAATCGCACGATCCAGCCAGCTTCCATAGATTGCTGCGGACAGGGCTCCAATCAGGATGCCGAAGATCGTTGATAAAAGCAGTGCGAACAGTGCCAGTTTTAATGTGCTGGGGAATTGCTCCATAATCGAGTCAAAAACCGGACGGTTCGTTTTCATTGAGCGTCCCATGTCGCCCTTGAAAACTCTTTCGATATAGTGAAAATATTGGACAGGAAGTGAGTCGTTAAAACCCATTTCCTGTCGCAGCTCTTCGATCCTTTCCGGGGAAACCGACTGACGTCCTATCAGGACACGGACAGGGTCTCCCGGCACAAAATGCAGGATCATAAAGGTAAAGATTGAGACCCCGATCAAAATCGAGATCGAGGTCAGCAATCTACGTACCAGATAATTCCACATCGCTCTTAGTCAGTTGCAATTGAAATTTCGTAAAGATAAGGATAGCCTTCGGGATCAAAGCGGAAACCTTTTACCGAAAGATCGCCCACATAGATGTTTGCCATGCTGTAGATCGGGAGCGCAATGGCATTTTCCATAATAATCATCTGAGCTTCCTGATACATTGCATTCCGCTTTTCATCGTCGAGTTCCGTAGGCGCGTTGCGCAGGATTTCGTCCAGTCTGTCATTGCGGAAGCGTGTGTAAGCGGAGTAGTTCCCACCATCGATATTGGCAGAGTCGTATACATAGGTCATAACGGAAGGATCACGGCTGATCCATGACATGTTGATCATGCTGTGCAGCCCTTTTGCTCCATAATCGGAGATGCCGGCGTCGTCCAATTTGATAATGTTCACTTCAAAGCCGACTTCTGAAATGTAGAAGGCGAGCAGTTCCATGAACGCTTCTTCATAGGCTGGCAATGCGGTATATTCCAGATGGAGATTGACGCCGTCTTTTTCGCGGATACCATCACCGTTCGTGTCGACCCAACCAGCCTCTTCCAACAGTGCTTTGGCTTTTTCCGGATCATAGCGATACAGATCATTTGCTTCTGCACTGAAAGCCCAGGTGGAAGGAGAAATCAAGCTGTGTGCAGCGGGAACAAGGCCATAGAACCCGGTCTGAACGATCGTTTCCTGATCAACAGCATAGATCATGGCTTTGCGGACATTCAGGTCATTGGTAGGTTCTTTTTCGGAATTGATCATCTGGTGGGAGGTCATTCCGGGCGCAACAAACACAAATACCTGCATTGAACCATCAGCCATCATCTGAGAAGTTTCCAGCGGAGATGGATCCTGAACCAACAGCGCTTCACCGGTCTGAACTGCGGTCAGACGGATGGCAGGTTCCGGCATGACGCGGAAGTAGACTTCATCAACCAATGCGGGCCCAGTATGTGCATAAAACTCAGGGCCCCAGGCATAATCGGGGTTCTTTACCAGGGTGATATGATCCTGAGCTGCCCAGTCTTTGAACATGAACGGGCCGGTTCCAACGGGGTGTTGACCAAAATCGACGCCATACTGCTCAATTGCAGCTGGGGAAGCAATCATCAGCCAGGGTCGGGTCAGATCCTGGATGAAGGTGGCATGCGGTGAATCGAACTTCACCACTGCGGTATATTCATCAACTACAATTGTTTCAATGTATCCAACCATTGCAGCTGGTGAGGCGGCTGCGGGGGTGGTTCCGAGCGCTGCGCGATCCATATTTACTTTAACCGCTTCAGCGTTGAATGGCGTTCCGTCATGGAACTTGACGTCCTGGCGCAGCTTAAAGGTGAATTCGGTTCCATCTGCGTTCATCTCCCAGGATTCAGCCAGGGCTGGATGGAAATTTAAATCAGGATCGACCGCAACCAGCGGGTCGTAAATTTGCTGTACCAGAAATTGTTCAGGGATATACAATCCCCCTGCGGGGTCGAGGCTGATCGGTTCAACTGCCAGGCCGATTGTGAGCGTGCCGCCGGCAGATTGAGCGAAAACGGAACCAGTTACGACGAAGATGGCAATCAAAGCCATCACGCCAAACAATCTCGATAAACTTTTCATTTCAACTCCTTACTTTTTTGCTCAATTAAATAAAAAAACGAACGGACATCACACGTTTTTTAGGCGAGGAAAACCGTTCGCTGAATCCAATGCTATTGAAGACGCTAGCCAAAACTGGACAGGAACGGGATCCCCCGCCATGTACACAAGCAAAGTGACTGTAATTCTAAGTTTCTACTCATAGACTGAAGATTATAAAGCATAAAACCCTTGATTTTCAAAAATATTACATAAGGATTTTGAGTCTTTGCTTTGAGAAAAATGGCTATATCTGGAACAACATTTTTCCAACGAGCAATCTTTTAATCTGATCCTCATATAGAAGTCAAGACATTCTTCTGTAATATTTATTACATTCTTCCTTGACAAATTTGCAAGGTTCGTATTAGTTCTTTTCGTCTTAAAATCGGTTATAATTGCAACGTTGTTAGTACTGACTAAATATGATGAGACTTTGCGATTGTTTTCGATACCATTGGGTAGCGATTCGGTTCAATATGAAATATACCGGGATAATTAAACGAATCTATCATTTCTTTTTGTTGATTAATAAATTAAAGAATAGTGCTCAGGAAAACCTGATCGCTGACCAATTGGTCAGAGTTTCAGGCAGGTAGTCATACCTTATCAGATCCACGAATTTGCCGGGTGGGTTTGCGAACTCCCCGGGAATTCAGAACAGGATGTCCACTAAAATGAACGAAAATAAACTGGAATTATCCAGAAAGCGAATTTGTATTACGGGAGGGAATGGGTTTCTTGGCTCGTTTGTTCAGGAATCGCTCAAGAAACGGAACGCCTCTGATCTGTTCATCCCAAGACAAACAGACTATGACTTAAGAAATCGTGAGGCAATCCTGCGAATGCTGGAGGATGCCAAACCGGAAGTCATCATCCACTTGGCGGCGAACGTTGGCGGCATTGGTGCCAACATGCAGCGACCGGCTGAATTCTTCTATGACAACCTGATGATGGGCGTGCAGCTGATGCACGAAGCCTGGAATGCAGGTGTTGAGAAATTTGTCGCGATTGGAACAATCTGCGCTTATCCTAAATTTACTCCCATCCCTTTCAAAGAGTCTGATCTCTGGATCGGTTATCCTGAAGAAACCAATGCGCCTTATGGGCTCGCAAAGAAAATGCTCCTCGTGCAATCGCAGGCTTATCGCCAGCAATACGGATTTAATTCAATCTTTCTGCTGCCGGTAAATCTCTACGGACCACGTGACAATTTCTCGCCAAAATCTTCTCACGTAATTCCTGCGCTGATTATGAAGTTTTACGAGGCGAAGTACAAAGGGGAGAAAAAGGTCGAAGTCTGGGGTGACGGAACGCCCACGCGCGAATTTGTGTATGCGGCAGACGCAGCCGAGGGAATTGTACTCGCGACCGAACATTACAATGAGTCAGAACCGATTAATATTGGCTCGGGAATGGAAATCAGTATTCGCGATCTTGCTGCCTTAATAGCTGATTTGGTCGGTTATGAAGGGGAAATCGTTTTCGATACCAGCAAACCCAATGGTCAACCGCGTCGTGCGCTGGATGTCAGCCGTGCAAATGCCCTTTTTGGATATAAAGCGAAAATGAATTTCCATGAAGGATTGAAACGGACGATCGCCTATTACGCAGACAATCGCGACAGCATCCTGGCACGAGGTTAAACAGATTGGACCGGGAATTGAACGCTTATCGTCAGGCCGATTTAACGGTCACTGAGATCAAACCAACTTCAGGATGGCACTTGCTTGACCTGAAAGAACTGTCCAAATTCAGAGAGTTGATCTTTTTCCTGACCTGGCGTGACCTCAAAGTTCGTTACAAACAGACCATCCTTGGCGTTGCCTGGGCAATTATTCAACCACTCTTAACGATGGTGGTTTTTTCGTTTTTCTTCGGGAATCTGGCGAAAGTTCCGTCTGACGGCATTCCCTATCCGTTGTTTTCACTGGCAGGGTTATTGCCGTGGCAGCTTTTTGAATCTTCGATTCGAAATGCCAGTAAATCGCTGGTTTCCAACCGCAACATGATCACCAAGATCTATTTTCCCCGGATCGTGCTGCCAATGTCCTCCGTCATGGCATGTGTGGTGGATTTCCTGGTCGCATTGCCAATTCTGATCGGGTTGATGATCTATTTCAACTATTCTCCAAATGTCTACGTCCTTTTGATCCCTTACTATCTGCTGTTGACGATCGTCACCGCTTTTGGGGTCAGTTTATGGTTTTCAGCGATGGATGTGCTCTATCGCGACATTGGCTATATCGTTCCGTTTATCACGCAAATCTGGATGTTCATTACGCCGATTGCTTATGGATCAGGCATGATCAAGAATCCGACGATCCAGTTCATCTACAACCTGAATCCAATGGTCGGGGTAGTTAATGGGTTTCGCAGCGCGATGCTTGGGCAATATACCCAACTCCCTGTCGAGAGCATGATTTTCAGCGCACTGATTTCCCTGCTGATTTTGGCAGGGGGGCTGCTGTATTTTCGCAGAATGGAACGGCAGTTTGCCGATCTTATTTAAGAGGGAATCGTGAGCAGGTATTCGGTTGAGGTTAATAACATCGGGAAGCGCTATCGGATTGGTGCAGCGCCAGCCTCTTACCGTACTTTCCGTGAGACATTAATGGAAACGTTATCCAATCCAAAGAAGCGCCTGCATGGGAAAATGACCGATGACAACTCCTTCTGGGCTTTGGATGATATCTCCTTCCGGGTAAATCAGGGTGAAGCAGTGGGCATTATCGGGCGCAATGGCGCAGGGAAAAGCACGCTGCTGAAAGTGCTCTCACGTATAACTGAACCAACGAAAGGGGAAGCGCGCATCGTTGGAAAAGTAGGTTCCCTGTTGGAAGTCGGCACGGGGTTCCATCCGGAGCTGACTGGGCGCGAAAACATCTACCTGAATGGCGCAATCCTTGGGATGAAACGCAGCTTAATCGACAGCAAACTCGATGAGATCATCGCTTTTTCAGAAGTTGAGACCTTTATTGATACGCCAGTAAAGCGTTATTCCAGCGGTATGTATCTGAGGCTGGCATTTTCGGTCGCAGCTCACCTGGAACCGGAAATCCTGATTGTCGATGAAGTGCTGGCGGTGGGCGATGCCGAATTCCAACGCAAATGTCTGGGGAAAATGAGCAATGTTGCCGGGGAAGGGCGAACGGTACTCTTCGTCAGCCATAACATGTCCGCGATTTTACGCCTGACAACGCGCACGCTTGTATTGGAAAAAGGGAAACTGGAACTGGATGCTCCCTCTCCCGAGGCAGTTGATTATTATCTGATGAGTGGTTTCACAGATGGAGGCGAGAAACGCTGGAGAGCGGAAGAAATTCCTGCGGCTACGCATCCGTTCATGCCGGTTGCCTTACGAATACTCAATGAAAATGGCAGTGTCAGCGAGACCATTCGGTCGACAGAGGCGATGGCAATTGAATTTGAGTATGAACTGCTCGAAGCGATTACCGGCTTGCGGGTAGGGATTTATCTGTTAAGCACACGAGGCGAATTCATTTTCACCAGTTTCGATGTGGATGATGAATCGCTTTTTACAGAACACAGTGTTCGTGAAAAGGGGACTTACATAAGCCGTTGTTATTTACCGGCGGATTTACTTAATGAAGGGCGCTATGTAATAGGCATCAACGCCAGCACCTTCCGAATCAAACGCTACTTTCATGATGAACAGGCGATCTCCTTCAATGTAGATGCAACCGCTGCTCCGGGCACACAGTGGGCTGAAGCAAGAACCGGTATGATCCGGCCAAAATTGAGATGGGAAATAGAGGAAATAACAAATGCAAAGCGGATATAAAAAAATATTAAGCAATATTCTTGGTGAAATTCCTCTAACCGCGGAATTCTATTTTCAGTTAAGAAACAAACGGGAGCCTGGCACGAGGTATTCTCTCAAGAATATTCAGGCGCGGTTACCACAGATGGTGGCGGATATTGAGAAATACAAAGTAAAGGCCAAAAAGCCGAAGAAAATTCTGGTGTTTACTTCACTCCATTACTGGATTGAGGAGGCTGCGACTATCGCGATGTACTTCGCGGCCAAAGGGCAACAGGTTACTTTTGGTTATCTGCCGTATGCAGACTGGCAGAATGAAATCAATAAGTTTGATCTGCGCCGCCAGGATCTGTATACGAAGAAAGTGTTTGAGAACACTTCGAAATTGATGAAGCTGGTGTCGTTTTTGCCCATTTATCCCTCATATAAACCGATTCCTGAAGAGTTGCAACAGATCATCGAAACCGTATCCGCTTTTGACACGCAATACACCTTACAGGTTGAGGATTTCGACCCTGAATCTCCCTTATACAAAATGCGACTGGATCGTAATGAGCGCTTTGCCCGTCTGTTTTATACCTGGATTAAAAACAACCCCCAGGATCAGATCATCATCCCCAATGGGACAATTCAGGAGATGGGCGTCGCCTACCGGATTGCAAAATGGTTGAAGATTCCGGTCGCCACATATGAATTCGGTGAACAGCGCAAGCGCATCTGGATCGCGCAGGATCGTGAAGTGATGCGTCAGGAGACCGATGAGCTTTGGGAGGTGCGCCGCAATATTCCTACCAATGCGGAGGAAATTAACAAGCTGCGGGAGATGTTCGTTGCCAGACAGCGCGCCGATATCTGGGAAAACTTCACACGCCGTTGGCAAAAAGGGGATCGGATTGGCACTGAACAGATTCGAACCGAACTGAATCTTGATGAAAGACCGATTGTACTGCTTGCGACCAATGTGCTGGGCGACAGCCTCACATTGGGACGACAGACCTTCTCACGCAACATGGCGGAGTGGCTTGAGCGTACCGTTCAATATTTTGTTGAGCGCACCGATGCACAATTGGTGATCCGCGTTCATCCCGGTGAGCAGCTGACTCATGGCGCCTCGATGGTGGATGTGGTTAAAACCCTTCTTCCTACGCTCCCGCCGCATATTCATCTGGTGACGCCGACTTCGAGTGTCAATTCCTATGATCTGGTTGATGTCGCGTCAGTTGGACTGGTTTACACAACCACAATGGGGCTTGAGATGGCGATGAGCGGAATTCCCGTGGTAGTTGCCGGGCAAACGCATTATCGTGGACGTGGTTTCACAATTGATCCGGATACCTGGGTGAACTACTACAAGATGCTGGGCGGATTGTTGGATGATCCGGAGAGGATGAAGTTGGATGAAGAGCGTCGCAAAGCTGCATGGAATTATGCGCATAGTTTTTTCTTTGAGTATCCGCGACCGTTTCCGTGGCACCTGGTAAAAATGTGGGATGACTATGATAAACGGCCATTTTCCTACCTGCTAAGTGAAGAGGGACAAAAGGAATATGCTGAAAGTTTTGACTATCTGGCGGGGGAGAAGATCAACTGGCAGAAGATTCTTGCAGACAAAATCCAACGAAGTGAGTCCAATGAATAAAAAAAATGAAGTGCGCGCGTTTTATGATGAAATCGGCTGGAAGCTTGAATCCGATGGTCATTTTCAAAATGCGCGCTATGAAGATCTGCGGCCGGTTTCTGCTGAATATATCCACCGTTGCCACCTCCGCATTCCAAAGTATTTTGAGGAGGGCGGCAAATATCTGCTGGATATAGGCAGCGGTCCGGTGCAGTATCCTGAATATCTGACTTATTCAAAAAAATTTGATCTCCGCGTGTGTTTCGATATTTCAATCACTGCGCTGGAAGAAGCGCGCAAAAAAATCGGAGACAAGGGACTGTATGTCGTGGGCGATGCTGCTAATCTGCCGTTTGCTCCTGACGTTTTCGATGGTATCGTTTCTCTTCATACCTTCCATCATCTCACACTCGATGAGCAGCGTGAAGCCTGGAAAGAGGTGTATCGCACGCTGCGCTCCAAAAAAAATGCGGTGGTTGTCAATGGCTGGACTGAATCAGAAATGATGCAGAAATGGTTACCGGCAGTCAAGTTTATGGAATCTCTCGGAAGCATTGTTGCATTGCTGCGCGGGCGAAAAAAGCCGTTGGACTCCAAACAGAAAAGTGGAAAAGCCAAGCCTACCGGTACATTTATTCAAAAGATGGACGCGAATTGGATTCGCAGTGAGTTACCAAAGATTGCTCCAACAGCCAACATTACTATTCGTTGCTGGCGCAGCGTCAGTGTCCGCTGGCTGCGTGCGATCGTTCATAAACCATACGGCAAAAAGTTGCTGCGTCGTTTATTCAAGAAAGAAGAAGAAGATTCGCAGACTTATGGAGAACGTGGTCAGTATCCGATGATTATTCTCAGCAAATAAATGGTGGAGCTTGCCAGAATTTTGAGCTGATAAAATTGACGTGTAATTTTACCTGACAGAGGAACAAACTATGGATTGGACAAACAAGGTTGTATTGGTGACAGGGGGAACAGGATCGTTCGGGAAGAAATTTGTCAGCGCCATGCTGAACCGCTATCATCCTGCCAAAATCATCATTTACAGTCGCGACGAATTGAAACAATACGAAATGCAGATGAAAGGATTTAACCATCCATCGCTGCGGTTCTTTATTGGGGACATCCGCGATCTGGAGCGGATGAAGCGCGCTTTCCAGGGGGTGGATATTGTGATCCACGCCGCTGCCCTTAAACAGGTTCCTGCCTGCGAATATAACCCATTTGAAGCAGTGAAGACCAATATCCTTGGCACTCAGAATGTGATTGATGCAGCTCTCGACTGCGGTGTGAAAAAAGTGATGGCGATCAGCACTGACAAGGCGGTCAATCCGGTGAATCTGTACGGCGTCACCAAGCTGGCTGCCGAAAAGCTGGTCATTCAGAGTAATTCCTACGCCGGAGGACGTGAAACGCGATTGTCCTGCGTTCGCTATGGAAACGTTATTGGAAGTCGTGGATCAGTCGTTCCGGTTTTTCTCCACCAGAGGAAATCCGGCGAGTTGCAAATCACCGATGAGCGCATGACCCGTTTCTGGATCTCGCTGGATCAGGGAATTCAGTTTGTGATCGATTGCACCGAACAAATGCGCGGCGGGGAAGTATTCGTACCCAAGATTCCCAGCATGAGCGTCAAGGATCTGGCAACCGCAATTGCACCGGAAGCGAAAGTGGTTGTTTCTGGAATCCGTCCGGGGGAAAAGCTGCATGAAATGTTGATTTCGGAGGATGAAGCGCGCAATACAGTCGAATTTGACCGAATGTTTGTGGTGCAACCTTCCGGTATGACCTGGTTTGGACGAGACTGGGAAAAAACAGGCAAACCGCTGCCGGATGGCTACTCCTACGCCAGCAACAATAATCCTGAGTGGCTTGATATTCCCGCGATTCAGAAAATGATTGATCCATTTGTAAAAGCATTTGAGGGTGAGCGAAGCTAAATGACCGGAAAGCTGCTGATAACCGGCGCATCCGGTTTATTAGGACTGAACCTGGCATTGCGCTGTCTCGACAGAACTGAAGTAATCGGCATTGCCAATCAGACGCGCTTGCAGAGTCTGCCTTTTGAATTGATCCAGGCGGAACTGACCCAACCAGGTATTTTCCCCGATTTGCTGGAGAAACATCAGCCGGAGCTGATTATCCATTGCGCAGCGATGGCAAACGTCGATGATTGTGAAGCCCGTCCGCAGGAAGCGCATCATGTTAATGGTCTTCTGCCCGGAGAGCTGGCAGCTGCAGCCGCAGAACGAGACATCCGTTTTATTCACATTTCCACCGATGCTGTTTTTGATGGTGTGGACAGTGGCGAGAACGGGTATGAGGAACAGGATAAGACCAACCCGATCAACGTTTATGCGATGAGTAAACTTGCCGGGGAGCGTTCCGTGCTGGCGGCCAATCCGAATGCAGTGGTTGCGCGCGTCAATTTCTTTGGATGGAGTGTTTCGGGTACGCGCAGCCTGAGTGAATTTTTTTATAATAATCTGAACGCAGGGAAGTCCATCTTTGGGTTTACTGATGTTTTTTATACGCCGCTTTATGTTGGCGACCTGGCAGAAATCCTGTGGGAGCTCGGTTCCAGTGACGTGCAGGGCTTATATCATGTCTTTGGTAGCCGGGCAATCAGCAAATATCAGTTTGGGGTGATGATTGCCGATCGTTTCGTTTTAGATGCTTCTTTGATTCAACCAACCTCATGGCGCGATGCAGGGCTGCAGGCAGTACGCTCCCCGAACCTGATAATGAATTCCCAAAAACTGAAACAGGATTTGGGAATTTCACTGGTGGATCCGGAAGAAAGTATGGAGCATTTTTATCAGGACTGGCATGATGGCTTGCCGGAACGTCTCAAGAGCTTTCGGATAGACTATTGATCGGTTTTGAGGTTGATTTCAGGATAAAAGGATAATTGACATGGAACTTAAATTTGGAGAGAAAACGGTTGGGAAGAATCATCCCACTTACTTTATCGCTGATATAGCAGCAAACCACGATGGCGATTTGAAGCGGGCGATCTCGCTGATTCATCTGGCTAAGGAAGCGGGCGCTGACGCTGCCAAGTTCCAAAATTTTAAGGCTGAAAAAATCGTCTCTGATTTTGGCTTTAAAGCGATGGGCGGCCAACAATCGCATCAATCCAGTTGGAAGCGTTCTGTGTTTGAAGTTTATCAGGATGCTTCGGTTCCCGATGTCTGGTCGGAAACGCTCAAGGAAGCCTGTGATAAAGAAGGAATCCTTTATTTTTCAGCACCCTATGACTTTGAATCGATCGATTGGCTCGATAGATTCATGCCGATGTATAAAATTGGCCCGGGAGAAATCGACTGGCTGGAATCGTTGGAGCGGATTGCTGCCAAACAGAAACCGGTGTTGCTCGCAACCGGTGCTTCAAACATGGCTGAAGTAAGGCGTGCTGTTGAAACAATCCTCAGCATCAATCCCCAGCTTGTGCTGATGCAGTGCAACACCAACTACACTGCCAGTCTTGAGAACTTCAAATATATCAATCTGCGGGTGTTGGAAAAGTATGCCGAGACCTGGCCGGACTTGATCCTTGGCCTGTCTGATCATACTCCTGGCCACGCAACTGTGCTGGGAGCGATCACGCTGGGTGCGCGCGTTATTGAGAAACACTTTACCGATGATAACAACCGGGAAGGACCTGATCACCGCTTTGCGATGAACCCCAGAAGCTGGGAAGAAATGGTTGTAAATGCCCGCCAGCTGGAAGCAGCGCTGGGTACTGATGAGAAAAAAGTCAATGACAACGAAGCCGAAACGGTTATTATTCAGCGCCGCTGTCTGCGCGCGGCGCGTGACCTGCAAGCAGGAGAGAAACTCACGCGGGAAATGATCGCGGTTTTACGACCGGCACCCGCTGAAGCGATCAAACCGCACGAAATCAACACGGTTGTGGGGAAAACGCTGAAGAAAAACATTCCATTCGGTGAGATTCTTACCTGGGAGGATCTGCAATAGGCAGAGGGTACTCCCGATGAAAGTACTGTATTTTTCACGCGACTATACGCCTCATGATTACCGCTTTCTTTCCGCAATTCACGCTATTGGTCATCAGGTTTCCTACCTGCGCCTGACAGATGCCAGGCGCAATCTGGAAAACCGTGCGTTGCCTGTTGGCGTGGAAATCATCGATTGGCAGTGGGGAAAAGGACAATTCGAGGAGTCGGAAGCGGATGTTGTGCGCGCAGCTTTGCAGCAGATTGCCCGCCAGATCAAACCGGATGTAGTCCACAGCGGCCCGCTTCCGGATTGTTCCTGGCTGGTTGCTGAAGCTGGTCTGCATCCTCATGTGGCGATGTCCTGGGGATTTGACCTGATGCATGATATTCATGTTGATCCGCAGGCAAAGGAACGCAGCCGGGTTGCGCTTGAACAGGCTGACTGGTTCTTGGGAGATTGTTTTGTTGAGCGGGATACCGCTGCAGAGCTGGGGCTGAACCCGAGGCATGCGACAATATTTCCCTGGGGAATTAACCCTGCTGTCGTCAAGGCGGGACCCTCAAAGATGCGCACGAAGCTCGCAGATGAGAATGATTTCCTGATGATCAGTACACGGTCGCTGGAACCGAATTACGATGTCGCCACCACATTGCAGGCTTTTTTGATAGCGGCGGCACAGGAGCCAGCGTTAAAAATGCTGATTTTGGCGGATGGAAGTCAAAAAGAGAAGTTGCACGCGATCGCTGCGGCTGCTGACTCGGCCATTCAGCAACGGATCATCTGGATTGAGCGGGTGCCCAACCCGGAGATCGTGGATTATTATCGTTCGGCAGACTTGTATATCAGTTCTTCCATCACTGACGGATCATCGGTCTCGCTGTTGGAAGCACAGGCCTGCGAGTTACCGGTGCTGGTATCCGCCATCCCCGGGAACAGGGAATGGGTGCAGGAGGGCGTAACCGGTTTCCTGTTTGAAACGGGGAATATCGCTCAGCTGGCAGAGAAGATGCTGTGGTGCTATCGCAATCGCGATAAAATGGGCGCTGTGCGGGCAGCTGCGCGGCGTCAGATCGAAACGCGCGCTGATTGGGATAAGAACAAATTCCGATTGAATGAAGCCTATGAACAGGCCATCGCAGTTTGGAAATCTAAAGGAAAATAAAGGCGTAACTTGAAAACAACTGTAATTGTGCAGGCACGAATGGGCTCAACCCGTTTGCCGGGCAAAGTGCTGAAAGAAATCTCCGGCAAACCAATGCTGGAATGGGTCGTTCGGCGAGCCGAAAAAGCGAAGAAGGTGAATGATCTGGTAGTGGCAACCACTTACGTGCCCGAGGATGATCTGATCGAACTTTGGTGCAATAAGGAAGGGATTGCCTGTTTCCGCGGAGCTGAGTTTGACGTTCTGGAACGTTTTTACTATGCGGCTAAATGGCGTGGCAGTGATCGGATTGTGCGCATCACGGCTGATTGCCCGCTGATTGACCCGAAAGTGATCGATCAGGTGATTGAGCTGTTTGAGACCAGTGGCGCGGATTTTGCTGCCAATCGTTTGCCTCCTCCCTGGAAACGCACCTATCCGATTGGGCTGGACGTGGAAGTGGTGAGTTTTGCAGGATTGGAACGTGCCCGACAATCAGCTGACCAGTTTTATGAACGTGAACATGTCATGCCGTGGTTCTATGCGACCGAGGGACGCTGCAAAGTGAGCATTCTGGATGATCCCCGTAATGCCGGCGATCATCGCTGGACGGTGGATACAGCTGAGGATCTGGTGTTGCTGCAGGCGATTTTTGACAGACTTCCCAACCCTCTCGAAGCGGGCTGGGAAGAAGTGCTGGCGCTGATTGAAGCGAATCCAGAGCTGGAAATGATCAACGCGGATTCGAAAGCCAAACGCGTGGATATGGTTGATGACCGAATTCAGGAGGGAGAGAAACCCGAATGAGTTTGATGACGATTTTCATCTCTCCCAAAGGATTTCAACGTCCTCATATCGCGCTTATCCAGAAAAACGCTGTTCGATCATGGAAACAGCTCGGCACGGACGTGGATATTGTCCTCATCGGGGATGATGAAGGCGTTGGCCAGGCTGCGGCAGATTTGGGGGTGCGTTACATCGCCGATGTCAAACGAAACGATTCCGGGACTCCCTTGTTAAGCGATATCTTTCAGCTGGCGCGCGAGACTTCGACTTCTCCGCTGTTGGCTTATGTGAACGCTGATATTCTGCTGTTCCCCGATTTTCTTGCTCAGGCTGAGCGGGTACTGGCTCAAAAGAATCATTTTCTGATGGTGGGGCAGCGCTGGGATCTGGATGTCCAAACTGAGATTGATTTCGAGGGGGATTGGCAATCGTGGTTAAAAGATGAAATCAAAGAACGCGGCCGTCGCCATCCACCCAGTGGCAGTGATTATTTCATCTACCCACGTTCCTGTTTTGAGCAGATTCCGGATTTTGCGATAGGGCGCTCTGGCTGGGACAACTGGATGCTGTATGAGGCTCGTCAGCGACATTGGTCGTTGATTGACTGTAGTGATGCGATTGATATTGTCCATCAGGATCACGACTATCAACATCTTCCGAATGGCAAGTCACATTATCGACTGCCGGAATCGAAGACGAATGTTGAGCTGGCAGGCGGTAAAAGATGCATATTTACCCTGAGAGACTGCAATCGCAGGTTGACCAGGGAAGGGAAAATTGAACGTCAGCCTTTTTCGTTTGAGCGACTCTCGCGTGAGCTGGAAATATTTCCCTCTGTCACGCTGCATTCCAAGGCGCTTGATAACCTCGCCTATGCCCTCTTCCACCCTAAAAAATGGTATGGAGACAGGTTGGCTAAATCCCGTCAACGGAAGGAATCCTCATGAGACTGGGACAAAATCCGGCTAAATTTGTAAATTCCGTTGCCAAACCGGAACGGATAACGGTGGCGGTATTGAATTACATCCCCTTCATAAGCGGGTATTATGCAGAGTTGCCGCAGGTGCTTGAAACCAGCCTGCGAAGCATTCGCTCTTCCATCGAAGGAATCCCCTACGACCTGATGGTATTTGACAACGCAAGTTGCCCGGAAGTGAAAGAGCAACTCCTGCGCTGGCAGGACGAGGGATTGATCGATATGTTGATTCTTTCTTCGAAGAATCTTGGCAAGGGCGGCGCCTGGAACATCATGCTGGAAGGCGCACCCGGTGAAATCATTGCCTATGCGGATAATGACTGCCTGTTTTACCCTGGTTGGCTGGCACGCAGTTTGGAAATACTGGAAACCTACCCCAATGTAGGGATGGTGACTGCCCGCCCGTTTCGCACCAATCCGGAAAGCTATAGCGCTACACTGGAATGGGCACGCGAAAACGAAGAGACAACGGTTCAGGAAGGTGATCTGGTGCCGTTCGAGATTTTTCGCGAATTCGACCTGAGCTTGGGGCAGAGCGAAGATGAAATAAAAACTCACTATCAGACCAGTCAGGATGTGCTGCTCAGCTATAAAGGCATTTCAGCTTACACCGGTGCTTCCCACTGGCAGTTCACCAGCTATAAAGAAGTGCTTTCGCGCTACCTTCCCTTTCAAATGGACCGCCCGATGGGACAGGTAAAACAGTTGGATCAACGGATGAATGCGGATGGTTATCTGCGCTTAATGGTGACAGACCCGCTGGTGATGAATATGAGCAACACGCTGGAGAACCGGGCTGACGTCCTGCAAAAATCTGAACCAAAAAAGATACATGGTGGCATTAAGGAGTTCCCGCCGCTCAAAAAAGCTTTAATGGGGCTCTACAACCGGATTTTCAAAATGTATTACGGGAAAGACCAATGACGAACACAACTGAGCCCGAATCAACGAAAACGATTATGATCAGCGCCGACCATGGGCTGGCGATTGTCTACTTTTTGCAGACGGATGTTGTACAGACTCTGCTGGATCGCGGGTTTCGTGTAGTCGTTTTAACGGATGATGGCGTCACAGAAAAGATGCGACAGAAGTTTAACCATCCAAATCTTTTCTTTGAGGGATTGCGGCTGGACGCTGCCAGAAAATATTTTGAAGCCTGCCAGCATAATCGACAGTACTGGCTGCACTTTCTGCGCTGGATGGGTGGTTCGGATTCTGTCAATACCAATGCGATTGACAGCCATCTCAGGCAAATGGCGTTTGAAACCTCGCTCCGCGGGAAAGTGTTGATGCCGGGGATTCGAGCGGCAGTACGATTGTTGCGAAAGAGCCGTAAATGCCGCCAGAAACTGGTGCGTTCGCAGGAAAAATACACCCCTGTTATCTACGCGGATCTCTTTGAAAAATATAAACCCAATTTGCTGGTGACCTCGACCGCGGGGTGGCGGTTGGATCGTTATCTCATGCGCGAGGCTGCCCGTCATGGCGTGCAAAGCTGTTATGCTGTGATCGGCTGGGATAATCCCAGCAGCTACCGACTGCCCGGTGCGAAAGTGCAATGGGCAACCTGCTGGTCAGAAATCCAGAAAAAAGAGTTGGTGGATGGCGCGGACTGGGCCTCCGAGCGTGTGCATGTGGGCGGCATTCCAACTTATGATGGATATTTCACCCAAAAATGGCGCATCCCCCGTGAAGAATATTTCCGCATGCATGGGTTGGATTTAGAAAGAAAACTGATCTCGTTTGCATGCAGTTTTGTTACCTTTTCTCCCAACTATCAGGACATCGAAGCGCTGGCTGAGCTTGTTGTCAATGAGGAACTGTCACAACCCGCGCAGCTGTTGATCCGCTTGCATCCCAATCATTTTATGCCGGGGACGCTCTACGAAAAAGAGGCGCAGCAAATTCGAGAGCTTGTCAAGCGCAGCCCTTATCTGCATCTGGTGGAACCTGTTCCTTTGGGGGGGGATCTCGGCTTTTATTCCGGCGAGGATATGCCCGAAAAAGATTCGATGATGGCCTGGTCGGACGTTTTTTGTACGGTCTATTCAACCATGGTGGTGGAAACCGCGATTCACGACCGCCCGGTGATCAGTGTGTGCATTGATGCTCCTGGTGGCTGGAATACACCCGGCAAATTTGACCTTTCATTGTCAGAAATTGGTGAATGGCCAACCCATGAGCGCTTCAGAAATGCGAACGCCGGTAAGGTGGTCTTTGACAAGGCATCGTTGAAAAGAGAGTTAAATGCTGCTCTGGAAGCTCCCGATGCAGAGAGAACACAACGTGAGCGCTTTATCA
This sequence comes from Chloroflexota bacterium, assembly GCA_012799995.1. Classification (GTDB taxonomy): domain Bacteria; phylum Chloroflexota; class Anaerolineae; order Anaerolineales; family Anaerolineaceae; genus Flexilinea. The sequence continues at coordinate 20,125 of JAAZKE010000098.1, forward strand.
TCGATGAATGTTCGTTCACGGATGGTTCTTCCGGCAGACGCACCGGTGAGTATTTGGCATCGTTGGCGGAAAAGGGGACTTATGGGATGAAGCTGCGCTACCATGACGAACCGGTTGACCCCGACAGCTGACCCTTAAGGATGCTGCTAACGAAGGTTACGTTGCTTAAATCCTGTTATTCAAAATTCATTCTTCTCCTGGCGATCATCACTTCGCTGATCCTGTATCTGCCTGTTTTGGGAACTTCCTTATCGTTGGGCAGGTTGGCTTTGATCCTCTCACCCCTGTTTGCGGGAGTGTTATTTCTCATCGGGTTCCTGGTTGTTGATAAGAATTCCATCCATATAAAGGGAAAAATCTGCGCTGAAACGGCTGCAATCATCGCGTCGCTTGGGTTGCTGATCGGCTTTCTATCTCTGGGACTCTCGTTTTTGTCACTTTTCTATTTTGATTCACCGCAAATCGACTTTCTGATTCGGATAATCAGGATCGTAGTTCCATTGTTCCTCTTCCTGGCTTTTGCCGGACTGGGCTTATTTGCAGCATCTTATTCTCAACGGAATCAAATGAGCAATTCAAGCGATAAGGGCACTTTGATACAGTTGCTCCTGGATGGCAGAATCGTCTGGCAGTGGTCGATTCTGCTGTTGGCTTGCCTGGTCGTATTGGCTGCCTTTCTCCCGATCCGGCGCAACTACTCCCCTTCGTTTGATTCTTCCATTTTCAGCTATATTGGGCAACAGATTTTGAAAGGGCGAACACCCTACCTGGAAGCATGGGATCATAAACCGGCGCTTATCTTTTACGTCAATGCGCTGGGATTATGGCTGGCAAATGGACAGCTGATCGGGATCTGGATGCTGGAATTGATCGCGCTTTTCGCTGGATCAGTGATCCTGTTCACTGTTCTCAAAAAGACATTCAGTGTAGGGCTCTCGCTGCTGGTTGTGGTGATCAGTGTTCTGCACTTCATCCGGTTGTTCGATTTTGGAAACTACACCGAGGAGCTGTCGTTGCTGTTTCAATTGACTGCATTCGGCCTGGCTTTCAGCCGATGGGCTGAGAAGCGCTTGAAATCGGTCTGGTTTCTTTCGGGAATCCTGTGCGGACTGGCTTTTACCAGCAAACAGAACACCATCGGCATTTGGCTCAGCCTGATTCTGCTGGAGTTTCTTATTGTTATTTCAAACAGAAATGATTCTAAGGAGACTTTTCACAGATTCCTGTTGGAAATGTTGATTTTCGGCAGCGGCTTCCTGTTGGTAAACCTTGCCTGGGTGCTGCTGTTTTATCGAGCTGGTGCGCTGCAGGAATACTGGGATACTGCCTTCGTTTACAATTTTGTCTACTCACAAAAAAGTTCCGAAAGCCGCCTGGCGACCTGGGGAACCACTTTGACTTTTCTTCCAGGCATTTCTCTGTTTTTATTGCTCGCTTTTTTGAATTGGTTTGCATCCATGACTGATCTGGTCATCAGATATAGGGAAGGTCATCCGTGGCGGGAAGTCATCAGGATGAATCAGCTACAGTTGCTGGCGTTGATCTGGTTGCCGGTAGAACTGGCAATGGCAGGGATCTCCGGGATGAATTATCAGCACTATTTCATCCTTTGTATTCCGCCGGCCTGCATTCTGGCAGCTTTTCTGGCTCAAAGTCTGAAAGAAATATTCGGGATTGGCATGCGTTCAACCCGTGCGATGGCGGCTGTCTCTCTGCTCCTGATCACGAGTTCACTTCCCCTTTCCCCTTTATTTCGGGAGAGCTATCAAACACGCAATCCTTCAGCAATGACCAAAACGGCTGATTTTCTGATTGAGAATACAAATGAAAATGACCCGATCCAGCTTTGGGGCGGATCGGTCGCACCTTACGTGATGACCAACCGCTCGTCGCCTTCACGGTATTTCAACGTTCGGCCGCTCTATTTGATCTCCGGCTACCTGCAGGAGGAGCAATGGAAGCAGTTCCTGTCGGATCTTATGGTATCTCCACCAGAATACATAATCTACATGCATGATCGTTTTATCAATCCGGTGCCCAAGATTGCCAATGGATTCTGCCTGGCAGGAAACGTCACAGATTATCAGCGCGCAACTTTCGATTTCTTGTGTGAGAATTACCGCTTTCAGGAATCGATTAACGAGGGCATGAACGATGAATGGAGCGTCTTCGTAAAAGTACCCTAACCATCACAAACGAAGAGCCAATGTCTATTCCCCGATTGCGCGTTTGAACACATCCGGGGCAAAGTGAAGGATGTCTTCGCTCTCCAGTGCATTTTTGGAGGCGATCTTTTTGTAAAAGTCAGCTGAATTTCGTCGGGTTCGTTTCTGAGTTTCACGATCCAATTCCCATAAACCGAAAGGATGAATCCAACCGCGTTCCCATTCGAAACTGTCCACCAACGTCCAGTGATAATAGCCCTTTACCGGTGCTCCGTTAGAAATTGCCCGCCACATGTAAATCAGATGTTCTGCCAAATAGGTGCGGCGGAAATGATCATCGCGGTTCTCGGTGCCATTCTCAGTAATAATGATGGGTTTCTTGAATTTTTTCGCCCAAAGCAGCATTTTTTCAAAAAATTCCGGCTCATGCCCGATGAAACCGGTGTCACTTAGTAATGTTCCTTCCGGGAAAGTCATGATTTCGGTCCATTTCGTGGAGGTCTGGATTTGACTGGCGGTGTAATAATTCAGCCCCACAAAATCCTGCGTGTTTTTCGCCTTTTTCTCGTTAATCCGGTAACCAACGAGCGATACTGATCCATTCAGGATCACATCCAGGAAAGAGCCGTTGAAGACTTTATCGAACTGTCTTGTCAAGAAACGATCGCGTAAATTGTTGCGGGCTGGGAAGAAACCATGCACATTGACGGAGGTGCCGACATTGGCTTCAGGTTGCAGGCGGTGGATGGTTTCATAAGCGTTGGCATGTCCGCGTAGCATGTTGACCAGCACTTTGAGCGCAGAACGAACCGCGAATTTTTTCTGCGGAGGAAAGTTCCCCATCAGGTAACCGTTAAATATATAGACATTTGGTTCGTTAATTGGAATCCAGTCGGAAACCAGCGGTTTAAGTGCACTGACGGTTTTCTCAACGTAGCCATCGAAAATCTGTGGCGCGTCAGGATTTTCCCAACCGCCAATCTCGCTGAACCAGATCGGATCACTGAAATGATGGAGCGTCACCAGCGGTTTCAATCCGTTGGAAATAGCCCCCCGGATCATCTCCCGATAGACATCCAGCGCCTCTTCGTTCCATACATCAGGATTGGGTTGGATCCGTGACCATTCCAGTGACAGGCGATGCGCATTCTGCGCGTTCGCGGAAGCCCGGCTGAAATCTTCTTTCCAGCGACTGCCAGCCCACCAGTCACAGGCTGTACCGGATTTGTCGCCATTGAGAATCGTCCCGCTCTTTTCTTCAAAAGGAGCCCAGCTGCTGTTCAGGTTATTGCCTTCAACCTGATAGGAACTGGTGGCGGTTCCCCATTCGAATCCCTGCGGAAATATGTATTTGAGAATCGTCAAATTAAAGATCCTTTTCCTGAATAATCTGGTCAATCATCATCTGCGGGTCAGCTGGCAATTTGTTCTGCTTCTCCAGTGTCAGGATAGTGTTTGTAACACACGGTTCAATCGCACTTCGGGGTCCGTCCAGTGGGCAACTTACCTCTTTCTGCAGGATTTGCCCGTTTTCAGGATCAATCCAATATAGGTAATAATTCGAAAAATCATCGTTTGCCGCGGTCGGTTTTTCGAGCAATGAGTGACGGAACAGGTAACAGTCTGCTGCCTCACCCGAGAGATTGCAAGCCGTTTTGGAAATAAACTCCGCTGATGAATCAAACAGCGAATAAAACTCAGCGCCATAAAGATACGGATAAACGGTCATTGATTCGGGATCGGTCGTGGTCAACACCCATCCCTGTGGCAAAAGAATCGTCTGCTGCGGTGTGGTCCAGATCGCGTGAAGAATCTCCCCTTTCAGGGTTTTTGTAATTGTCAGATTTTCAACCATCATCCCATCCTGATCCACCCTGCTCCAACTGTCAATAATCGTCGTGCTTTGCCGCAACAGTTGATCACCATGCTTCACCAGCGCGGGATAGTCAGAATTTGGCACAGCGTTGGTGGTTTGTGATTTCTCATGGATCCAGCCGGGTTTGGCAGTCAGTTGGGCGGTCAGATCTTTCACGCCATTCAGAAGATGTTGCTCTGTATTAGAGAGTTCAGCGACTGTCCGTTCGGATACAAGTGAAATGGGATATGGGGTTTGATTCTTCTGATCCTGAAATCGGATCATTGCCGTGGGTGTCCATTGGATCGACCAAACCCCGGGTTTCTGATATTCGAAAGAGGCATAGGTAAGGGTAATTTTGTCGATATCGGTAGATTCGATCGTCAAATCGCAGGCATAGCGTTCGGAATCGGGTAAAAAGCCGCAGATCGCAGTGTCAGATGTTGCCGCGCTGGTGAAATAAATTTCGGAAATGCAAGGGTCAGCTTCCACAAATAAACGCAGGATATCGTGCGTATGCATTTCAATCGTCTGCGGGTAAACCTGATAGCCCACCAATCGGACGTCAAATTCGTCTAATGGTACTGGAGTATCGAGCGTACCTGATGACTTCTCAGAAAGGCTGCTGCCAAAATCGAGTGTGATTTGACCGTCTATCTTTCGGTTCAGGTAGACATCACGCATCGAAATTGTTAACGGGTCATTTTTGTGAACGGGTGGCATCAGATAACCGTTTTTCAGAACGAAATTACTGTCGTTTGTGAGGTTGATGCCATAGGGGTTCGTGCGCAACAGTGGAACAACTTTTCCCTGCGCAGTTTCAACCGTTATCCAACCGGTTCTTGAGAGCAGTTCATCCGGGTTTTCCAGTTGATAGGCGGGCTGGATCATCGTGATCGAAGGAGTCTGCGCCACATTCATGAGCGTAAATCCTACCCCAAGTTTTGTGTCGATCTGTGATTGGAGATCCTGTCTGTTTTTGCTGTCGCCTGGTTCAAGATTTAATACCAGTACTGCGCCCTCTGTAAGCGGCTCAACATCGAATGGAATCTGATTGAAGCTAAAAGAAAAAGTCTGCGCTTTTGATTCGGTTAGGAATTCAAGCAAGCCCGCGACCACCAGATCATTCCCGTTCGAGATCAGGCTGTACTTTGAACCGGAAGAGGGTGTGAGCCATTGATTCGGGGGGAGACCGATCTCGGCGACTGGCAGGTAATTTCCATAGATCCGGGAGGAATCGTCAATGCGTGACGCCCATTCCGGCGGTAAATTCCAAACCATAAAACGAACCAGGATCCGGTTTTCTTCAACGATAGCGTCGTTAACTTCCAGCACCGCCTGCATGCCATTTTGGGAGATAATATTCGCATTGAGTGGTGAGGGTAGAGAATAAACCGCCTGATTTTCCCCAATTAGCGTCAAATCCTGAGGGACGTTTTGCCCCGAGACGATACCTGTCAGCGCCAGAACCAGCCACAGAGGAATCAGAAGCTTCCGAAATAAAAGAAATGCTTTATTCATTTTCTCCATTGAAGCCGGGCAAAAGCGATTGAATTTCCTCTTTGGAAGCGTAGATTTCCGGGTTGACGATGTCTTTCGTAACCGGTGAGCCGGGATTCCCCAGAACTTCGCGGATAACGCTGGAGATTGCATCTGCCATTTGCTGCCGGGTTTCGATCGTGTTGGTGCCGATATGCGGCGTCAAAACAGCCTGAGGCATCAGCAGCAGTTTGGATGGGATTTTAGGCTCTTCCGGATAGACATCCAGCCCCACTCCCGATAATTTCCCTGTTTCCAGGAAATAAATCATGGCGTCATAATCCACAATGCCGCCGCGAGCGGTATTGATCAGAATCGCGCCCGACTTCATTTTCATCAGCGCATCGTAATTAATCATATTTCTGGTTGAGTCATTCAGCGGACAATGAATTGAGACCACGTCGGAAATCTTCAGCAACTCATCCAAAGAGAGGTAGCGAATTCCTTTCTCCTGTACAAGCGGCAACCGGTTGCGGCTGTGGTAGAAGATGTTCATCTTCATTGGCCAGCATAATTCCGCTAATTGTCTGCCAATATGTCCCAGACCGATAATGCCAAGGTTTTTGCCGTTGAGCGTCCTGCCGGGGTTGCGGCCAATCGCAAAAAATTCCTCCACATTGTCGATGCGACGGTGCAGCTCACGGTCTGCTTCCGAGACGCGTCTGCTGACATTCAGCATCAATGCCAGGGCAAGTTCAGCGGTGGCATAAGCGGTTGTGTCAGGGATGTTGATCACTGGAATTTTTAAGGCATTGGCTGCGGTGATGTCGATATTGTCAAACCCGGCGCCATTGGCAACGATCACTTTAAGCCGTAGACTCTTTGCAATCATCTCTGCGTCGATTTCGGTAATGGCCACTATCGCATCAGCGATAGGTAAGTATTTGTCCAGCTCCTGTTTGGAGAAAGGTTCGTTGTGCCTTTCAGGCTCAAGCACGAGGAAATCTGACCGGAGAGACTGGAAATCTTCCCCCGCGACTTTTTGTGGAATTAGTACAACTTTTTTTTCTTCCATCTATTGCGCTCCCATCCCATAAGCCCTTCAACCAGCTTTACAACGACCTGTCTGACAGCCATGTCAGGGCTGAATTTCCATTCTTTCTCATTATAATCTTACACGATGGCACGAATTGTTTCCCTGGATCTAAGCAGACAAGTGAATTTTCCGATCCGAATATTGGTGATCGGCGATACGCACGCAAAAAAATTCGATCAACTCGATTCCGGTCTGAGGGACCTCCTGTCCTCTTTGGAGTATGATCTGCTCTTTCATACCGGCGATATCTACACTTCCGATGTCCTGAAGGCTCTCCAACGTATTCGCGGCTGCCATGCGGTGCGCGGTAACCGTGATCTGTTGCTTTGGATCAAATTGCCGGCAATCCTTCAACTGAAATTGCCCGGTGTGACACTGTGTCTGTTCCATGGGCACGGCGATTTTCTGTCCTATCTTCGTCTGAAATGGATGGCAATGCGGAAGGATAAAGCTGTTTTCAGACAACGATTCACTTATCCTGAAGAAAGCCGGTCAGCGAACATCCTGATCACCGGACATACGCACTATCCAGCCTGTGAAATCGAAAATGGGCAGTTAATCCTGAACCCGGGCGCAGCGGTCTATAACCGGAATGAATTTGGTTATCCCCATCCAACCATCGCTCTGCTTACCATTGAAACGCCTTCACAGGGATTTGTTGAGTTCTTTCAGCAAATTGAATGGACTTGGCATGAACCTTGCAAACTGAACTATGACATTGGGTTGTCCGATGTCAGGAAGGCGGAATTATGAATGGTGGATGGGTATTCGGATTCTTTTTGGGAATATTGGGGATTATCAGTCATTTCACCTATATCAGGTTTGCGACGGAATATAACTACTGGCTGTTGGTAGTGGGATTTTTCCTGGTTTGCCTGAATTCCCGATTTTATCGGTATTAATACTCCAAGACTTAGCATCTATCGAACGGAAAAGGTCTCCTTTTCCGTTCTTATCCTTTTTTTGCAAATGAAGCAAATAGCACACTGAGAAAGTACAACAATACAAGTGGTACCATCACCAGCATCATATTGACCGGATCGGTTGTGGGCGTGATCACCATCGCCAAAACAGCGCAGACTACGACCGCGATGCGCCATTCCTTAAGCAATAAAGCCGCATTTACCACACCAACTTTAGCCAGAATGTAAATAACGACTGGCAGTTCGAAAGAAACGCCAATCCAAAACATCAATCCGGTGGTGAATTTGATGTAACTTCCGGTGCGGATTGCTGTTTTAATGCCAAGAAAACTCGTCAGGAATGGGATGGCGGCGGGCAGAATAACATAAAATGCGAA
>JAAZKE010000099.1 GCA_012799995.1 Chloroflexota bacterium
CAAAGGATCCAAACCGTTGGAGTTCTGGGGTTGGAAAAAGGATGTTCAGCCTGATAAACTCCCCGACAGACTCAACATCCTTTTTCCAACCCCAGAACTCCAACGGTTTGGATCCTTTGGTTGCGCGCGAGTAACCGGTTCCGACCGGGTCAATAAAAACCAGATCCGTTATATCCAGAATCGAATAACTGTTGTCGGTCAGCTTGGGTGGCGGCGGGTATGGCAGTCCTTCATCAGTCAGTTGAATGCGCCGCGGTCCCAGCAATCCCATATGTACCCAAATTGAAGGAGACCCCGGGCCTCCGTTGAAGGCGAAAGTCAGCGGTCGCTTGCCCAGATCTTTGACACCGTCACGTGTGTAGGCGGTATAAAAGAACTCTCCGCGGGGCTTGATCCCCTCGTACTGATCCTTTTGCAATCCTTCCTGTACGGTTGACTCTTCACCCAGCACCATCTTGCCGACAGTTGCCGTATACGCTACCGTTTCATCGCCGCATTTTATTTGATGTCGGCTGGTGACAACCACATCCTGCGGTATTTCAGCAGCAGGGGCAGTTTTCTCTTGTTTTTGTTCTTCACTCATAGAGGTTTCCTGTTCTTAGAAGTAAATTGATCGACCAATCAGGTCTTGATCATTTTGATTGTATAACGAACTCGAAAATCATGTACAATTATTCCGAAAAATACATAATTCCTTAAATCGTCGAGCAATTTGTTTTAACAACAGGAGTTTATTGAATAAAAACAAAAATGTTCTTTACGTTCGTATTTCTTTTATGTTGTCTTGGATCTTTTTCAGCAGCATCAGCTGGGAAAGACATATTCGGTTGATATTTTCCGATTGAATGGAACTGGATATTTCTATATTGATGCCAAATCCTACGGTAAAATTCATGACAGGTTCAAAATCAAAGCGACCTGGATAATGTAAGTGAGGGCGGAGAACAAGCGCTTTGTACGTTTGAGAACTTATGGCTGCGCAGAAAATAATGGAGGGCAAGATGAAAAAGAACAAACCGTTGATCACTCGTTTTACTGTTATCGGGGCTTTATTATCAGGAATCCTTTTGTTTCTTATCACAGGTTTCCCCTGTTTCGCGGATGAAAACACATTTACCGAAACCTTTGATACCGGTATAGAGGAGAATGGCTGGAATCTGAATGTATTTGTAGGCAACCCTTACGCCGATTATACAAGTATCAATTCAAAAAGAATTGAATTCGATCTGCAATTAAAAAACACATACCTGGCGCTAACCAATGACCAGACCATTACAGACAACAGTTCTGTTGAAGCGGTTTTTGAAAATATTCTTTCAAACGATGCCGCTTATGGTGTGATCTGCCGCTCCAATGATCAGGGGTGGTATGAGTTACGAATTAATGTTGCTGGCCCGCTGGCGGGTTCTTATTCCGTCTTGAAATATGACGCAGACCGCAAAGGAAAATATCGTAATGTCTATGTCGAAATCCATCCCGGCATGACACATTTTTTTACCGGAGATATCAAACTCGGACTGAAAGTAAAGAATAAAATCAGGCTGGATTGCAACGGAGATACATTCAAGGTAACCATCAATGACCGTCCGCAAACCCAATATCATAGAGGTGTGTTTACTGATTCCCAGTTCACTGAAGGAGCTGCAGGTGTTACCGTTCAGGCTTACCAATCCGGCTCTGTAAAAATTGATCTCGTCGAATTTAATGTGAAAGGGGATAATCTCCCGCTTTATGGACAATCATCCGGTGACCTTCAATTAGATAGCGTACCCCAGATTTCGAAAAATACTCCCGCCCCTGTGAGCAGCGAGCCCGACATTTCAAATCTAAACCAGACGATCGCAGCGTTGGAAGCACTGCTCGGTGCGCAAGCAGCAACGCCGGAAATCCCGCTCACAGAAGCCCCGGACCCAACCAAAGCACCGATGATGGAAGCGAGCCTTACCAAAGCTGAGAAAAAAACTGAAATAAATAAAGCGGGTCTGTATCTGACATTAATTGCCCTCTTTCCCCTGGGTGAGATGTTAGCTGATACTTCGGAGATTCCACCAATGGAATTGCCGGTGCCCACAGAAATTCCGACAATAGAACCGACCGCAACCGAACCGGCTGTTTTAATTGATTCGGAAATAGAGGTGCTGAACCAGACGATGACTGCGCTGGAAATATTGATGGAAAAACAGGAGCCAACGCCGGAGGCCTAGCTTCCGGCAATCGCAGTTATCCCAACAGAAATACCCCTTCCGCAAATTGAAACGGCTGACATTGGGAAGGTCTCGCTTGGTCAGGAGGTTGATTGCGCCCAAAAGTTTTCTCTTCAGATCGTTTATCAACCGATGATAACCGGAGCTGTCGGCGGGGAGCGCTCCAATAATGGCAAGTTCCTGTATTTCCGCACAAATTTGACCAATAACACAGCAGAGCATGTCTTTGTCCCGGCACGTATGTTTCAGGTAGAAAGCCCAACCGGAACTACCTATCCGCTGGATGTCCATGCCAGTGTAAAATCCGCTTATCAATGGGGTCTGGATAACCTGGCAAAACCAATTCCGCCCGGCAAGACTATTGATATTTTCCTGGTGTTCGATACCAGTGGTGAAAAAGGCAGCTGGCGAATGCTGTTTGAGCCGATCCTCCATTTGCAGGAGTGCCCATTATGCTCAATTTCTTTCACACTGCCATCTGTAAATTATGTGGATTAACTGTTGATATTCGGCTCCTGCGTCAAAAGCTATGGTATAATCGCACCTGTTCAAAACGCGGGAGTCGCCAAGTGGCAAGGCATCAGCCTTCCAAGCTGATATTCGCGGGTTCGAATCCCGTCTCCCGCTCATTTGTTTTAAATCACGAGTAAAAATGCCTGACCTTAACGAATAAGAAAAGGCATGGCTGAAAGAACACTTATCTTAATGCATACGCTTACGCATCAAGAAAGTTTGAAAAGTTTTTGCTCAGTATCCGGCTATTGGAAAAACAAAAAAGGCTAAACCGAAGTAACCACATTACGTGATTAATCCGGCTCCGCCTTTCTCAGGACCCAAAGCCAAATATTTACTAAAATTAATTACACAACATTTTGATTATTTTATTATTGCGGATGGAGCCATAACCATTTCCCGAAATTCGTCTTTTCCACAATAATGTCATTCATTTCATGCACAACTCCCAAAGAATTTTTGAAAGATACTTTCGTGTCATAAATTTTAGTTTCCATTTCATTCCACCTAAACCAATAATCAATACCATCTATACATGCAGACCATCCGCCATCAGTCTTGCCAGACTTTTTTTGTTCCGCTATCTTATCCTCGAAATATTCGATCAACGCTTTCTTTTGCTTTTTGTTCATTTTCTTCTCCTGTTTTATAAATTAAAAAAGGACACCCGTATATGGATGTCCACTCAATGATTTGAGCTTGAACTCGTTACTATTATACTATATTTATCTAATTGTCAAGCGGTTACCTTTATTTTTGCTTCAAGTTTGACAATCCTACATGTAAAGACATTGACAGGCTTTTATTATTGACAAACAGAGAACCTACTGTATTATAGAGTCAAGATCCTGTTTTGTTTCGAATCGAGGTATACAATGAAAAAGCTTGTTTTCCTTTTATTGGCCCTATTCATCGTCACCGGGTGTTTTGTTCCCCCATCGTCCAGTCTCCATCAGATTCTATCTTCAGAAAACGCCAAATCCGAACCGACAGAGGATCCATTAGCGGTCAAGGCAAAGCAGACAATTGACGCGATGATTTCTCCAACACCGGACAAAACGAATGAAGCAGAACAGATCGCGACTATTGTTCACCGGACTTTGGAAGCGATGAAGCCCAGCGCAACAAACACGCTCAGTCCGGATGAACTGATGGCAACCAGTGTCGCTGGCACAATCGCTGCCCTCAAGGACGAGATAGAGAAAAATTCCACAGCACTCGCCGGCAAGTCTACGGCAACTCCGTCGATGGTCCCGCTGCCAACCCTGTATGTTCTTCCCACAGCTCAGCCAACAGTGCCAACCGTGCCGGTTATCCCATGCGACCGTCTGAGTTTTGTGGCTGATATCACGGTTCCCGATGACACGACCATGCAGCCGGGGCAGGCTTTCCAGAAGATTTGGCGGCTGAAAAATGTCGGCTCCTGTACCTGGACGCCCACCTATCAGTTTGTCTTTGTAAATGGCAATCAGATGAATGCGCCCGCAGGCGTCTCAATCGGACGATACGTCGGGCCGGGAGAAACGCTGGATATCGGCGTTAACATGGTCGCGCCCGCCTCACCTGGGAAATACAGCGGTTATTGGCGGCTGCGCAACGACAATGGCTCCCTGTTTGGAATGGGCAGACCGGATGTAGACGCTGTCTGGGTTCAGATCAAAGTTGCTCAGGAAGAATCCAGCCATCCTTCTTCATCCTATAACTGTAGCGTGCTGGATATTAAGCGCATCAACGACTCCTTCACCATTACCGGCCGGGGAAAGTTTAAAACCTTCCAGATGGAGATCACACTGAAAAATACCGGCAGTGAAACCTGGTCAAAAGATAATGTTGACATCGTTTATCTTTCCGGTTCAAAAGAATATTTTAAACAGCTCCGCTATGACCTTCCCTACAGCATTGCTCCGGGTCAAAGCTTCACGTTTAGTTCGATCAGCGGAGGAGGGAAGGATCCGGGGGATTCAGGCGAATACTCATCAAATTGGGGACTGGATAAAAACGGCACAATCATCTGCACCTTCAGTTTCATCTACGGTTTCTGAGCTGAAAACAGAAATGTGACTGACTCTCAGTATCAAAAACAGGGGCAGGCTGACAAACAGCCTGCCCCTGTTTGCTTTCTCTTTTCCGGTTCTGACACGCTTCCCCGCTCGCCCGCCGCCTGGCAAATGATCAGCGCAATTAGGCGGGCTGTCCTTCAAAAATAAATCCAACCTCTTCTTTATTAAACCGCCGTCGTATACAACCCGTTTTTATCGCCAGAATGTTTATCCCACATCTCATAATGGTACAATTCTTGCAAGTATATAGGTGAAAATACGAAGATTGAGGAGCAAAACAATGCGCAGAGGCATATTCATTTTTTTTGGAATTATTTTCGTGATCATTGGCCTGATCCAACTGTTGCCCCTGGTCGGAATCAGCGTCGTGATCGGTGGCTTTGACCTGGACAAGTGGTTCCCTGTAGTCTTTCTGATGGTCGGGCTCCTGGAGTTGATCAGCGTCGACAATTCCGGTTGGTTCTGGGGAATCGTGATGCTGGTATATGGCGGCTTAAAACTTAGCCAGCAAATGGGCTGGGCAATTCCGCTGTTGGACATCCTGAACGTGGAAGCATTGCTGATTCCGATCTTCCTGTTCATCTACGGGATAAAATCGCTGGCAGTCTCGCGCTAAACGCTCTACTTTTGCTTATTGGACACAAAAAAGAATGCCCATTTGGGCATTCTTCGCTTTTTCATTCGATGAGTCAGGAAGAGCAGCGGCAGTTACAGACCTCATCCTGATAAACTCCGCTTTGTTTTGCGGTACAGTGACGTAACAAATCCAGCCTGATAAAAGAAATAATCCCCACTGGCTATGCTATAAATGGAGCGGGAAATACAGTGAAAACGAACCTGAAAAAGCAGAAAATTCTGGTCGGGATCCTTGCCGCGCTGGGTTGCGAGTTTCTATACGGCTACTCATTTATTTTCACCAAGAGTGTCTCGGACGACATCTCGGTGATGACGCTGCTCGGCTGGCGCTTTATGACCGCGTTCATTGTGTTGAACCTGTTCGTTCTGTTCGGTGTGGTAAAGATCAACCTGCGCGGGAAACGGCTCACACCCTTGCTGATCCTGGCGCTGTTTGATCCGATCCTGTATTACTTTTGTGAAACGATCGGCATCCAATACACAACCGCTTCTGAGAGTGGAATCATCATTGCGCTGATTCCGATCACCACGATTCTGTGCACGATCCTGATTTTGAAAGAAAAACCCACCCGCTTCCAGGTGACCGGCATTATGGTGGCGATGGCGGGGGTGCTGATTATCGTGCTCTATAAAGGGATGCAGACCTCGCTGAACGTGCTCGGTTATTTGTTTTTGTTCGCAGCGGTGCTTTCTTTCAGCCTTTACAGTGTCTTTGCCCGCAAGGCACCCCAGTTTACCGATATTGAGAAAACCTGGTTCATGATCTGCAGCGGTGCGTTGTTTTTTGGCAGCGGTGCGCTGATTGAAAATCGGGAGAATCTGCGTGCGTTGTTTGAGTTGCCATTCGTGCATCGCGAATTTTTATATGCAATCCTGTACCTGGGTCTTGGCGCTTCCATTCTGGCTTTTTTCTTTTCCAACATCATGATCTCGCGCCTGGGAACGAATCGATCTGCGTCCTTCTCGGCGCTTTCGACACTGATTTCCGTGATCGCCGGTGTAACCGTCCTGCATGAATCGCTGTCGATCTGGCAGGTGATGGGGATGATTCTAATCCTGGGTGGGGTCTACCTTGCCAATCAGGAAGAACCTGCCAGGGATTTAAATTATCAAAAACAACAGGAACCCGAAAACGTATAATTTATTTTCAGTTCCTTAATAACAAGGGAATAGTTGTTGTCTGGGTTTTAGAAGTCAATAACAACAGCTTTTTTGTATCAGTCTGACCGTTAGGCTTCTAAACTGTTACTGGGATACCATCTTGCAAAAGGAAATACTTTTCCTCATTGACTTGTAATAGAGACAAACCAGACAACCTGTTCGATAGAAGATTCTGCGCCTCCAAAAGCTGATTCTCATTAATCCAAGAGTTTAAGTTTTATCAACGCTCCTCGAAAATACCGAAATAATAATGTTTCCTTGTAGATCTCTCTTCTGAAAGGGCCGCCTTTGCCTAATAATTCTGTACTGTACGCAAAACAACGCGGTAACTATGCCAGCCCAGTTTGTTACAGAGTAAATTATCAGTACATTCTTGGTCTAGTATATTTTCGAAATAATCACAACTCATTTATTGGCACCTTTTTCCTATCTTTCCACCAGCAAAACTCTTCGTATATTTTCGTTATTATTAGAACCATTATCTTTAATAATTCTATATAATCTCTTCTCTGGACATATTCATCTTGAGGATACGTACTATGAACGTATTTATTTCTCAGATCAAGCCCATCACTGAATTCAGATTTGTTTAGCTTATAGTTTAGATAATCTGTCTCAGGTTCAGAAAACAAGGTGTTTTCGATTCGGATGTCACCTGCCGATTTCATTTCATACAGTGCATCAGTCCAACCGCCCAAATATCGTATACATGTCACATCATGATCATACATATCTTTCAGGACTCCAACTCTCTGAATGTTTAATTCAATTGATCCACCATCATTTTGACGGAGAGCCCCTCTTTCTATGAGCCATTTTATATCTGAGATTTGGTATTGTTCAAAGTCGTCAATCAAAATATTTTCCTGTTTGATCATTTGAAATAGAGTTGGATACTTCGTTTGAGTCTTAGATGTATATGACAATGTTGATTGATCAGAAAACAGCATGAACATCTCATTCTGGATTTCTCTCCCACTTGGATACGCATACTTATCCTGTATAAAACTTTGTATCCCATCTATCACTAAATGCTCTGATGATATTTCAAACAGTTCTCGATCTATGGTTCCATCTCTAACATACATTCTAAATTGTTTTAAAACCCCGTCCATTTCCGAAGCCAAAGTACGACATCTTTCTACATAATTTGCTGCGGAAGATGCCTTCATACTAAAACCGACTACACCAAATTCTTCCGGAAGATACTCGTTAAAAAACCATTCAAAAATCATTTCCAAATCGATATCATGTACCTTAAGAAAATCGTAATACATTGTCATCTGAGCAGTAGAAATCATATCTATCCAATCAAAATGATTACCTCGCTGATAGAATCGAATACCTTTGACTGTAAATGCTTTTTCTAAAGCACTTATCTGAGATTTCACTGATACAAGTGTGCTTCTCCAACACATATCAAACATCTCAAAAACATTACTAAAATTTTTCATTATGGTTGGATAATCAAGGTTTTTTTCAAACCACTTTATATCATATGAGATATGGAATTTCATCCCTTTTCTATTGCATTTTATTAATTCGTCTTGATCTGCGAAACTAATACTAAAGCCATATTCTGTATTGACCACATTCTTTCCTGATTTTTTCCAATACTCATCATATTCACGTTTTGCATTTAGCTTAAGCTTATCGCTTATAGGACAATCTGCAGTACTTTGAGCATTGA
>JAAZKE010000100.1 GCA_012799995.1 Chloroflexota bacterium
AAAATCGATTTTCAGCTGGTTGAACCTGATCATCACCATCACCATCACCACGATCATCATAAGGCAGACCATCATCATCACCATCATCGATCCTATGCAGATATCCGCAAGATGTTGCGCACGAGCAACTTATCTGACCCTGTGAAAGAAAAAACGCTGGCAATTTTCGCAAAAATTGCTGAGGCAGAAGCAGACGTCCACAACAAGTCAATCGACGAGGTTCATTTTCACGAAGTAGGTGCAGTCGATTCGATTCTCGACATTGTCGGTGCAGCTGTCGCGCTGGATTACTTCAGTATCGACAAGGTTTACTCTTCCCCATTGCCGCTTGGAACTGGCGAGGTTATGACGCAGCACGGCATGCTGCCAATTCCAGCCCCGGCAACAGCCTGGCTGATCCGGGAAATGAAAGCCCAAATAGCGCCCAGTGATGTTCGCAGGGAACTGGTTACCCCAACCGGAGCCGGCATCCTGGCTGCTTTTGCCAGCTTCTCTCAACCGGCAATGACGGTTGACCGTTTGGGCGTCGGCGCAGGTCAAGCGGAACTGGAAAAGCCCAATATCATGAGAGTGATGATCGGGCAGAGTAGCGACGCTGAAAAAGGCTGCGTGGTTATTGAAGCCAATATCGACGACATGACCGCGGAGCAGCTCGGCGCCGTACTCAACGCCGCGCTTGACCATGGAGCGTTGGACGCCTGGTTTACTGCCATCCAAATGAAGAAAAACCGACCGGCCGTCAAGCTTTCACTGATCGTTCCGGCGAACGATGAAGAAAATTTCAGCGACTTTCTGCTGGAGCACACTACCACGCTCGGTGTCCGTTCCATTGCCATGAACCGCAAACTTGCCAAACGCTCGGTTGTTGAGGTGAAAACAAGGTTTGGTCAGGTTAAAATAAAGATCAAGGAAACAGACAACGGGGGAAAGCATGCGCACCCGGAATATGATGATTGCGAACGCATCGCCAGGGCTGAAGGATTGCCTTTCTTAGCTGTGTATGAAGAAGCAATGCAAGCATACCTTAACGCTAAGTCTGACGAATGATTTGATTATCTTATGAACAGGGGATGACGAAGGACTGGAAAAATGAAACTATTTTCGGATAAAGAAAGCGGTCAGGGGATTATTGAGTATGCCTTGATTCTAATTTTAGTAGGCGTCATTATCTTTGTGATTTTGACCCTGCTGGGACCGGCTATCTCAAAATTCATCCAGGATCTGGTCGCGCCAATCTAACCTGAGAGGATGGTTTTTGAATACCGCAAAAACCGCTCCGTTTTATGATTTAACCTGGTCTGCACTGGATTGGCTCTTCCCGCCACAATGTGTTGGCTGCGGAAAACGCGGCGCCATCCTGTGTGACCGTTGCCAAACCACGCTTAAAACGATACCGATAGACTGTTGCAAAAAATGTGGCAAACCGTTACATGCAACCAAAATTTGTCAGACATGTTTAACACAGGAATTCAGTTTTACCCAGGCAAGGGCTGCTTACCTCTATGAGGGAATTGTTCGGGAAGCCATTCATCAGTTGAAATTTTCAGGAAATTTGGGGCTGGCAAATTTGTTCTCAAAAATGTTATATTCGGTATACTTATACGGTAATCAACAGGTTGACTTGGTGACAGCGGTTCCGCTCTCACAGAATAAGCTGAATGAGCGGGGATTCAACCAGTCAGTTTGGATCGGCAGGCCGCTCGCGACCCGTATCGGTGTTCCATTCAAATCCAGAGCATTGATTAAAATGAAGGACACCGAACCTCAAGTCGGATTGAACCGGGTCCAACGTCATGGCAACCTGAAAGGGGCGTTCCTCGCCGAACCAAAGCTTGTTAATGGAAAAAAGGTGCTCATTGTTGATGACGTGATGACCACCGGAGCGACTTTTCAGGCATGTGCCGAAGCGTTACTGGTGGCTGGGGCAAAAGAAATTTATTGCCTGAGCGTCGCCACAACTGACCACTTTCTGAAACCACAAGATTGAAACTATATCAACTCAGGAGGATTCATCATGGAAGTAAAACCCGAAATATTTGCAAAGAATATGGAAGTTTCTGACCGAGTAGAAGAATACATAACCAAAAAAGCCGTCAAATTAGGAAAATTTCTTTCCGATATCGAAGACACACGTATTGATGTGGCTTACATTAAATCAGCACGCAGTGCGACAGACCGTTATGTCGCGCAAATAACCATCCGCGGAAAAGGGTACATCCTGCGAACTGAGGAGCGCGCCGATGATCTTTTCAGCGCTTTTGATACCTCTCTTGATAAAATGTTGCGCCAAATTGAACGTTTCAAAGGAAAACGCAGCCGTGGTCGCAGTGAAAAACTGTCAGTCCCGGATGAAGCAGAGGCTGCTGAGCATGAGGAAAAAGAAACCGGTCCGGTTATCGTTCGTCGCAAAAGATTTGATCTTGTCCCGATGAGCGAACAGGAAGCGATGGACCAAATGCAGTTGCTCGGTCATGAAGAATTCTTCATCTTTTATAATGCCGATTCTTCCGCTATTAACGTCCTGTATAAAAGAAATGACGGCAATTACGGGTTAATTGAAACCGATATCGCCTGAAACATAAATCATTTCGATCACTCAAAACGGGCTGAAATTCAGCCCGTTTTTTTATCCCTTCGAAATCCAATTTATAATGAACCCTGCCTGAAAATACAACAGAATGCATGTTTATTGAGACTACAGGAAGACAAATGCTATCAATTCGAAATCTGACCAAAATTTATCCAGGCGGGAAAAAAGCGGTAAATAATTTTTCACTCGATTTGGAAGACAGCCAAATCATGGGATTCATCGGACCAAACGGCGCCGGGAAAACCACGACCATAAAATGCTGCTCGGGGATTCTGCCCTTTGATCAAGGGGAAATCCTGATCGATGGAAAATCAATTCTTACCGAAGCGATGGAAGCAAAGAAAAGGCTGGCTTACGTCCCTGATAATCCAGACCTCTACGAATACCTTACCGGGATCCAATATCTTAACTTCATCAGCGATATTTTCAAAGTAACTTCCGATGATCGAAAAAAGCGCATTACCGATCTGGCGGAAATTTTTGAAATTCCTGATGCGCTCTCAGAGCCGATTTCTGTCTATTCGCATGGCATGAAACAAAAACTGGCGTTGATCGGTGCATTTGTACACGAACCGCGGCTGCTGATTCTCGATGAACCGTTTGTGGGGCTGGACCCGAAAGCCTTCCACTCCTTAAAAACCCTTTTGACCGACTTGAAAGAGAAAGGATCATCCGTTTTCTTCTCCAGCCATATTCTGGACGTAGTGGAAAAGATCTGCAATGACGTCGCCATTATCCGTGATGGGGAACTGATCTACAGCGGCAGCATGACAGAGATTCGCGGGAACGAAAGCCTTGAGCAGGTATTTCTTGAATTGACAGACCATGAAAACAATTAGCTCCATCCTGAAGTTTTCTGTTTTCAGCCTGCTTAATTTGAACCAGATTCGATGGGGAAAATCCATCCGGCAAAAATTGAAGCCGTTTGGCAAGATTTTTTTGATCCTTTACGTTGTTGGAGTGTTCTCAGCCAGCTACTGGCTCGCACTTTCACAATTTTCTTTTGTTTTCAGGCTTCCCTTGATCCAGGGATTGATTATAAATGTGATCATTACAGCGGGATTTCTTTCATTGTTCTTATTAAATATCGCAAGTTCCGGACAGATGATTTTTAATGGGAAAGAGATGCCGCGTTGGTTTGTTTTGCCGGTAAAAAGCCGCGATGTGCTGATCGGGAAAACTGCGATTCTCTATTTCGGCAATCTGCTGTTATTGCTGCTCATCATGCTGCCGTTGTTTTATACATTGAACACGGTTGGCAAACTGCCAGTGCAAAATCTGATAATGGGACTGGCTGCAATCTTCGCCATGCCGATCTTACCGATACTGCCTGGTATCCTGCTCAATTTGACCATCAACCTTCTTATAGTGCGGAGAATATCCCTGATTAACCGGAAGACGGTCGCGATCCTGTTATCCATCGTATTATTCATTGGAATCTTCCTAATCAGCTTTTCGATGTCAGATCAAACCACCTTTGCGAAAGTTTTTCACCTGTTAAACCAGCTTGCTAAAGCCAATAAACTGGTGGGCCTGGTTACTGCGGTGATTCTGCGGGCGAACTGGATGGCATTATTTACGCTTATCGCGCTCTCCCTTGCAGGGCTTACAGTCTACCTTCTGTATTTCAGCCCCAGACTGACAGTAATTTATGAACAGCTGAACAAAAGCATTTCTTCCAACAAAAAGACAGCACATCAATACCGGCAGACCACACCGGTCCAGGCACTATTGCGCAAAGACCTGGGGATGTTTTTCATTAATGCCGGTGTGGCAGTGAATATCTTTTCTGGAATGATCATGGTTCTTTTCCTGAATGTCTTCCTGATATTCAGGAAAGACCTGCTGAATACCATCTTCCCTTTTCTGGAAATGACAAAAACTTCTCCCGGCATCATTGCGATCATTATGCTCAACTTACTGTTTGCAATGACGACGCTCACCCCAGCAACATTCTCTCTGGAAGGGGTTCATTTTCCAATGTTGAAAAATTATCCGGTAACCACCAGGACGATTTTCTTTTACAAGTGGCTGCTGGCGGTGCTGGTAAACTGGATTGGTTTACTTCTTAATTTACCGCTGCTTATTTATAATTTCGGTCTTTCTCTCAACGAGAGCCTGTTGACAATTTTTGTCGTAATTGGATTTTCGTTATTCTTCCCGATGATAGGATTGATTATCAATTTGTGGCTCCCAAAATTTGACTGGACGAATCCGGTTGTCTGTGTCAAACAGAGCTTCTCCACCTTTATTGCAATTCTGCTGGGATTGGCAATAACTTTTGTCCCGTTGCTGCTTTTGAACCAGCCAATCCCATTTCAAACCACGCTGATATTGTTAGGAATAATGGCATATCTGCTGACGATTGGATTGTGGGGATATCTTATCAAATGGGGTGTAAAGCGATTTAATCGTCTATAAACGAAGAGCAGAAGTTATTGTCTAGAAAAGCCCCTGACGCATCAGAAAGGAAGCCTTTATGAAAACCAAAGAAAACATCGAATTCGCTGAAAATACCCTGTCCAACCTGACACGGTTGACGGTTGCTGATAACCAGGTTAACGTGGTAAATTCGCTGTTTGACCTTTTTATACAACGGATTGAAGCCTGGGTGAATGGGAAGTCTGTGGAAGCGGGCATTGAAGATATTAAAATCCCCTTCAATTGGCGACAAGGTCAGGAGTTCACGTTGCGCTTCAACCAGCCAGTGAATAGTGCAGATCTTGTCAAAGTTTTTTTCTTCGATTCACAAATTGGACCGCTTGTTTTCACCAATGAAATTAAACCGGTTCCAGTGCCAACCGCTGATCACAGACAATCGATTTTTCAATTCTTTCGATCCGATTTTCAGGTTGATTTACTGCTTGATGCGCGTAAGGTGCTCGGCAAAGCCACAAAACAAAAACGCGGGGTTGCTTTTTATCCGTTCACAACTTCTCAGGACATCAGCCATTTTCTGAAGAACAGGGAGCAGCTTCTTGCCCCTTCACTCCGTTCGGTGAAACCGGATCTGTTGGGCATCGCGTTCACCGATCCTGTCGATCAGGAGATGCTTCAATCATTTTGCGGCCTCTGCACAGAATTGCAATGCATACCTGTATTTCATTTTCATTCCACCAATAACCAGGGCATCATCTCCTCAACGTTACGGACAGCTGCTGCGCTGCTTCAACCAGACGAACAGCAACCCGAAATGATCGTGTCATTTCAGGCAGACAATGCAGACACCATCGTCCAACAATTCTGCGAATCGCTATTGAGCAGCTTCTCGGGACTGACAATATTTTTGAACGATCCTTCGCTGTTCCGCCTGACAAATCAGCCCGCAAACTCACTCCATACGTTGATCAACTCCGGGAGAGTTATTCCGACGTTGTCCCGGATTGAGCCAGGACCGTCAGCCTGGTTTGAGGCGGATAAAGCGCAGGAAAAAGACTTTGCCAGCGCACTGGTTCATGGCTTTGATCAGTACCTGAAAAAAATCAGGGCAATCTTGCAGGCGAATCATCTGGATGATACTGTGCGGATTGCAATTAACCCTTGGTCGTTTTTCCGTGCGCCAACAAAAGAGGGGGGGTACAGCGTCAATCTCTCCGCTCAGGATGCTTTTTACTACGCCGGCATGGTAAACCGGCTTTTACGGAACAGCAACCTGGTCAGCCACGCGCTCGTCGGTCCGCTGATCGGTGATGCCGGGCTGCTGCGCCTGGAAAATGATCAAGTTTATCCTTCAGCCGTTTTTCCATTTTTTCAACTGATGCAGGACATCGAGGAAAACATACTCGCATTTGAGATGCTGCCCAACCGCCCGGTTCCAGAGTATTTCTGGTCAGGGATCAAGGGAGCCATGGAAGCAGTGGAACTGCCAATTGTAGAAGGGTTTGCCTCCCGATCCAATGATGGGTCAAAAGTTTTCCTCAACGTTGTTAATCGTTCTCCACGAAAACGGGCGGTAATCCGGATCAGTTTCATCAATTTCGAAGATATGCGCCCTTTAAAAGCCGGCGTAATTCGTCGAAACCGCAAACAGGATCGGAATTATCCCGACAAGGTGAACAATGTGACTTTTGCAGAAATATCCGTACGGAAATATCGGCGCATGGATCATGTGAATCTTGACATCCCTGCATCAGGAATCGCCAGTATGGTGCTCACTTCGGAACCCTGATTTTGGAAATTTTCTATCCGAATTGTGTCAAGGCTAAATAGAAATGTCCTAATTGGTAATCATAGTTGTCAAAACAGGTTTTCTATTTAGCTTCTTTCCATAGGTTCTCCATGGGTGGTTATCTGTAAGACTAGGGCTCTTGTCTAACAAATGATATGGAAGTACAAATAGACAAAAGGAGTAAAAATGATGAACAAAACGACTGAAAAAGATGCTTCGATCAAACTCGCCAGGAAAAGAATGAACGTGATTGAGATGGCGGAAGCTCTGGGGAATATCTCCGAAGTCTGTCGGAGAAGTGGGATGGACCGCACCAGTTTCTATGAGTGGAAAAGGTGTTTCCAAACACACAATACCGAAAAGCCAACCAAACACCACCAATCCTGAGAATGAAGCCAGGGTAATCGAAGAAAGTCTGGCTCACCCATCCTGGGGTTGCGTCAAGCTTTCAGATCAACTTAAGTTGAAAGGGCTCAGTATCAGTTCACCAACGATCCAGAAGATCCTGATCCGCAACGATATGGGGAGCGTCTATGATCGTTGGCTAAAGGTTGAGGAAAAGCATTTGGATGAGGGATTAGAGTTGTCTTCGGAACAGATCGCCCGCATTGAGCATTACAACCCCTGTTTCAAAGAGCGCCATGTTGAATCTT
>JAAZKE010000101.1 GCA_012799995.1 Chloroflexota bacterium
GAACCGGGACAAGAACCGGAACCGGAGAGGGAGTACCACCTGCTATGTTTTGATTAAGTTGGAACCAGACAGCTGGTTTGGTAGCGACATCGGTTGGGTTCCAGAGTTTTTGAGCATCGGCCGTTCCGTTGGTAGGGCTGTTATAGGTGTTGGTAACAGTGCATGTGACATCATCGCCAAAAACCAATGAAACTGTATCAGTCACAGGATTGTAAGTTCCACCGGAACAAACCCATTCGCTGGCAGTAAAGTTGGATTCAGTACCTGATTCGGATAGTACATAATCACCAGGATCAACCGTTCCAGACACAGGTGTACTTGCTAATCCAGAGAAATAGTTAGTTGCATCTGCCGCGTCTGTGGCAGTTAATGTCCATTTTGACAGATCACCGCTGTCTGCTGGATTGAGGATTTTAGCAAGGGTAAGAATGGGTCGTTTGGCGTTGGAATAAGTGCATTTGATCGCGGTATCAGCGGCATTGATGGTGAGCCCATCAGCCAAATTAGTATCGACAGCGCCGGAGCAGGAAAGGGTGGAGTTGTAATCGGTTGCAGATCCAGTCTTCCAGGATTCGTTGCCGAGGACAGCAGTCTCGCCTGCATAAACGGTCACAGCCGTACCAGGGGTAGTGTTGTTTCCGGTTGAAGTGGAATCGAATGCGGTGGTGTTGTTCATCAAACCGGTGGTAGCCGGGATGGTGACTTTATCACCGACTTTGGCGTTCACCCAGGCTTTCTCCAGGGTCAAATTGGCAGATTTGCGGGTGTTTGTGATGGTGCAGGTGACATTGTCGCCGTAATGGAGTGTGATTTTGTTGTCTCCATCCATGTTGGCACTACCGCAATTCCAGACCGTACCTGGGGTGAAATTGTCTGCATCTGTACCGGATACTCCCTCTTCAGATAAGGTATAGGTGTCTGGTTTGAAATCATGAGTTCCCGGGAATGCCGGCGAAAGCGAACTGTCAACATTATTCGAACCAGCGACACCTTCAAGAATAATTGGAGATTCGCCGGTACCGGTAGCTTTCAACTTCCAGTTTCCCAGTGTACCGCTATCAACAGGATCAAAAGCTTTGACGAGTTTTAGCTTGGGTTCAATAGCGGTATTGGTGAAAGTACAGGTAATATTTTCACCGGCGCTCAGACTGATCGTAGCTTTTTTATTAGGCAGATCGGTAACAATTGAGGCACCGCCGGTGCATACGAGATTGGTGAGGTCCCATCCCGGCTGATCTTTTTCCGTTACGGTATATGATCCTGGTGAAAGATCCTCAAAAGATTTGCGGTTTGTCGTGGAGGTATCAGAATCATCGATTAGCGTAAATTCTGTCAAGACAGTATCAGAAATAGTTTCGGTAAATGTAAACACCTGAACATCATTAGGAATAGAATCCTTGACAATGGTGATCGATCCCAATTCAGTGTTGGTGATTTCACAAGCCCAGTTATACATCGGGTCTTCGTTACAAGTTGGCTCAGTAGCTGTATATCCCTCTGGAGGTCCAGGAACAAAATTTTCATCCTCATCCAAGGTACCTTCTTTGAAAGCATAGTCATATTTTATACCGGTGATCGCGTCAGCGTAACAGACTTGATCCCAGGTAGCTACCCAGGCTTGGGTCTCACACCCTTCTGGATCTTCCGGACAGGTTTCGTCAGGTGTTCCATCCAGGTACACCGGATCGAGTATCTCAGTGAATGTTCCTGAAGCGCCTTCTTTGCGATACAGTTGCATATGAAGCGGTTTAGAAGCACCTTCCCAATTTTTGGTAGCGACAACTTTAACGAGAGCAATGTTGTTAATATAGCAGCTGACATTGCCTGTTTCTGCATTGATTTCGCAGGCATTCCCGCTTTCTATATAGCCCGTAGGAGCTGCTTCAGTAAACACAGTATACGTGCTGTTCCAGGTGCCTTCTTTGACAGCAAACTCGTAAAGATAGCCATCCATATCCGCAACAGGGACATCGCCGGAGATAACCCAGGGCTCCCGTTCGCATAGGACTGAGGGTTGCGTGCAGGATTCGTCGGTATCTACAATTCCATCCATTGGTTTATAGCCGCCGCTCGTTACTGCAAACGGAACGAATGGATCATTCACAATTGCTGGACGGCGCACATATATTTGAAAATAAACGGTCGGGCGCGGATCGGTTGCAGACAATCCGTCGAACCAGTTCTTCGTTTCAGATATGCGGACTAATTTTCGATTGATAAAGCCGCAAACAATTGAATCCTCAGGGAACCCATCACTCTTCAGATGAGTTTCGCAACCTCCGCTTGATTGATAGTTCGGGAGACCAGGAACGAAAGTATAAATATTAGGGTCGATCGGCTCAGGTACAGGACTGGGGGGGATCGGATCTAAGTGACCTTCTTCAACGTTGTACGTGTACACATTCCCCTGCAAGTCAGTTTTTGGCATATTTGGCCATTCAAATGTCCAGGTAGTGGAGTCCGCAGGAAGGTATTCTATACGAACGATTTCTGGTGTTCCATTTTCAATGCTGCGCGTCAGTTTGTAGGCAAGACCTGTTTCGGATGGATCATTCAACCAGATTTTATTCGCCTGAATCTTGTCCCAAAGTTCCGGTGTGTACACATTTTCAACAGCTCCGTTTTGGTCATCCGTACTTGTGTAAGTAGGCGTGTATCCGGGGATTGGTCCGGCGACAAACGCAGGCGGCGTTGCCTCATTCATCATCCCTTCCTTGAAGCTGTAGGTGTAAGGATTACCGTCAATATCAGTCGTTTTCAGATTGGTCCATGTTACATGCCAGGCAGAATCTTCAAAACCACATCCGGTCTCATTCTCAGCCGGTGTACAGGTTGTATCAAATGGCTCTGTTCCGTCTAAGGGAACCGGGGCAATGTTCTCATAAGGTTCCGGCTCGGCCATATCTGCGGTCTTGCGATATAGCTGGAAGTAAATGGTTGGTTTGGGAGTTGGGCCGTTTACCCAGCTCTTCGTGGCGTTGTATTCCCCATTAGTTGGAATCACATACGTATTGGTGATCGTGACGTCGTAAACCGAAGGGGTATGCCATTTATTATCGTTACCCCATTCATCTTTAAATTTCTGTTCATTGACTTGTGTCATGGTGAAATTCGGAGGGGCATCCTCTTGAGGTGAACTATTAGTGTAGGGAGTAAACACATAAGGATCTCCCGTAGTTCCGCTGCCGGTACAGGTTCCTTCCTGTACGTGGTATTCGTAGAAGACTTCATTCTCATCCTCATCCAAGTGAGAAAGTACCACTTGCGGCCAGCTGAAATGGTAATGGGGAATTCCACCGTCGGTTGTATACGGCGTTTGATTCTCATAATCAATTTTGAAGATGTAAGGAGGAGTTGTGGGTAAAAATGGATTTGTATTATCATCACCAGTATAGTCCCGGCGGAGCGCCTGGAAACAGACATCTTCACGGATGGAGGTGGGACCGCCGATCCAATATTTATGGAACAGCCCGGCACCAATGCTGGTGTTCATGTTGTTGTGATAGGTAACCGTTTCTGTTTTATGGTCAACGGTCAAAAAGACATTCCCGGTTGCAGGCTCAGCATAGGTTGAATAATTCGCATCCGGGGTTTCGGTGACGGTGTAGTGACCATAAGGTAAGCCGGTGAAATGTATCGAATCTGTGAAAACTCCTGGTTGGGTTTGTATTGGGAGCGTGAACGTTGGCGGATCTGACAACCCAAACAAGCTACCGCAGGTGACACCTTCCGGTGGATTGTCAGGAAAATCATTACACGTAATGGTAAAGTTGAATGTTTTTGTTCCATCTAATGGAATTGCTTCCCCAGCCATGTTGTGTAAAATTTTTGTTACCGTTATTTCTCCCAGCGGCAACTCCTGGTTCGTTACGGTTACATCCGAGTCAATCGGCTTTCCTTCTCCATCCCTCTGGATTACGAAGTTCAAACCGGTATCAAATCCTGAGACCGTCTGCGAATATACCTGCACCGTTGTCTCATAATCCGTTTCTGTCGAATCCGGTGAGCCACTAATTCCGTTTTCTTTAACCGTATACTCGGTATCCATTCGCAAGTTGGTCATAACCTTTCGTTGACCGCCTTGTACAACATAGTCTTGGTTATATGGGTTAGGATCAGATTCATCCGTCAATTGGACGTTTACATTAAATTCGCGATCATCATCGATCGGATTCCCCCAGTGGTCGAGAAGCACTTTATTTACAATCAGAAGAACAGGATCGACTGAAGGATCTTCAAAAGATACCGTTTGCGTATCTCCATTTTGATCGGTGTAGGTGAGAGTAGCGTCTTCGTTGGTTGAATACATCCCTTCAGTTCCGGTAGCGTCAAGAATCGAATCATTGATTTCTATGCGATAAACAATTTCAGCGTATTTAATGGGTGAGCCGGGATATGTTGGTTCGGACACCGTGCCAATATCCCAATCAATGGTTGTATATGGGGGATCAATTGTGACCGTCCCGCTGTTTGGGCTTTGATAAATTAAGCTGGCTGGCCCGATAGTTTGAAAACCCAACCCCATTGGATCAGTTACAGCGGCATTTGTCGCTGCTGAGTTGATTCTTCCGGCGATATTCTGAAAAATTGTATTTAACGTAGCAGAATCAAGGGTAGCGTAATCACACCCGGGAGAGGCGATATCCCTGAGAATAGCGGTGCCTTGGGGGCCGGCTTCCAAGGCGATTGTATAAACAGTCTGGCCGAGGTTTTTTGCCATGGTTGATTCAGCCTCCGCTGCAATGCCGTTATTGCCAATAGACGATCCATCCCCATCTATCTGAGTATAGTCAAAATTGCTTTCCTGAGGCGGATCCGTTATTCCTTCGGCTGTAATTTCATAACTGTACGTTGGCTGTCCATCAGAGAGCAACACGATGGTCTTAAAGTCTGCGGTGGAGTTCGCGAGCAGATGTTTGGCAACATGTAGTCCGCCTTGTGTCAGGGTTCCACCATAAGCCGTCAACCCATTAATCGCAGCATGCAGCGCATCGGGATCATTCGTAAATTCTTGATTGGTTGTGACATTAGAACCAAACGATACAACGGCCAGGCGGGTTGTAGCGCTTTGAAGCATGGTATCAATAAAGTTGTTGGCTGCTATTTTTGCATCCTGTAATTTCGTGTTGCCCGGAGTGCCTCCTGCCCAACCCATACTGCCTGAACGATCCATCACGATGACAATATCGGAAGAACGATATGAATCACGCGTTTCAATCCGAAGGGTGATATCCCAGGTGTTTACCATCCCTTCTACTGGCTTAACGGTTTTACTGGTTTGAACGCCTCCCGCAGCCAGATCCGTCCAGATGTTCGTAATAATGAAATTGCCGTCCGCATCGGTTGTCTGGCTGGTGATGTAGTTTGCCGTAAGGTCATCGAGTTCTTTAACGGTATAGTCGATTGGCGTCAATACTCCATCCACCATTTTATATTGAGGCAAATTATTCCAGGTCGCTTTCCAACTGTTGGCCGCGTTTAGCGTTTCGACGGGTTTATTAGCTACCCCATCTTCATATAACTGGACCTGTACACTCGCAGGTCGAGAGTCTTCATGTCCTGCATCTTGCCAGTCTTTGGTAGCGGTTTTATTGATGTAGCTTTGGGGCATATAAGTGACTTTCACTTGTAATTCGTAGAGGTAAAGATTTCCGAATGCCAAGTTTGGATCGAGCCGGACCCGGAACCCTGACCCGAAATCAGCTGCGCTCCACGATGTTCCCCATAAATCTGTGGGACTTCCCAGGATGACATCGTCTCGAGTGTTTCGAGGAAAGGTTGCGGTTAATTCTGAGGTAAATGGACCAGTAGCTGATTTTCCCAAATCGACCACAAGACGTCTGTTATTAGATCTATATCCATTCAGCCTGACTTCAATTCCGGTTACAAATGCACCGGGTGGAATCGATAAACCATCGAACGAAGTGTAGGAAATAATATCATCTGTACTATCAAATGTCGCGAATTCGCTGGGATCCGAATCATAAACTCCCTCTGGATTGGTGACGTTATTCCCATCAGCGTACCCTGTGGGGCTGATCCAACCTGTATCGTCAGCGCTGGCGTTCGAAACAAAAGAAAAAAGGAAAATCAGGCACAGCAGAAATAGAACGGAACGATGATCAGGAAAGATTTTCTTCTTTATGCAAATGAGATCCCCTTCCTGCAAAAAACGTATCGCTGCATTTTCGGAATGTACCTTTTATATAAATTGAACCAATCGCGTCAAGAAAAGTGTGCCCCATAACAACTCCCCTTCTTCCTTAAATCGAAATGTTGGAAAAAACCGGTACTCGAACATAGATTTCCAATAAAGGTTTCCATGGATATAACCGTACTCATATTTGAATCATTCTACTAGCAACTTAATAATAGAAAACTACCCCTTCGGGTGGTTTTTTTAGGGAATTTCACGTTTTTGCGATATTGTCAAAAAGAGGCAGGGGGAAGATTATTTACTCGGGTTTTTCCTGCTCGTGATAACGATTCATGAACTCAACCCGATTGGTCACATGCAGTTTCATATAGATATTTTTCATATGATATTTGACCGTATTTTTTGAAATAATGAGTTCATCAGCAATATTTTGCAGGGTATAACCGGCAGCAATCATCCCGGCAATTTGTTTTTCACGTTTTGTCAGCTCTTCCAGAGGGAGGATATCGCATTCCTGGATGAGCACGTCTGTCGCCGTGCCAGGCGCTTCAGGTGGTTTGGGAACCTGTTTACTATGCGCGAGGCGATATTCCCTGATGCCTGGCATAATGAACGGAATGGCTGTGTTCAGCAACAGAATCAGGATAAAACTTGCCGTGAGAATGTTCAAGCTTTGATTTTCACTGCGGGAAACCCGGTCTCCCAGAATGAGGCCGATGATGACTCCGGCAGCGCAAAATGAGAGTAATACTGCCAGAACCTCGGGATAGTTTCTTTCTGCCTGCAGCATATGTTCCGAAAAAGAAAACAGGATCAGCAGATTGTAGATCAGGAAATTAACCGGCAAAACACTGAGCAAAATTAACCATAAGGAGGTGTGTGGCGCAAAAACAAAAAGGATCACCGCAAACCCAAATGACAGGAAATCCCCGATGATCAAAGGTTTGATTCTGATCTGTATATTTCGACCGTAAATGAGGTAATACCCGAAAAAGAAAGTCACAATCCAGATGATATCGACGAAGATGCTGCGGTGTACATAATGAGGCAATATCCCGGTATAAAGGAATCCAACAGTGATTGAGAATAAAAGGAGAAAAAACGCGAAGGTTTTTACAATGTTGCTTGAATAAATGTTCTGGATCACAGCATTGTCCGACGTATCGGGATCAATGTGTACCTTTTTTTCAAGAGGAAGAATGCGAATTATGACCAAGCTGATCAGATTGTAAACAATGGCAATTGAAAATGCAATGTTATGTTGAATTTTCATTGCCGGTATATTGGCTGGCATAATGAAGACAATGAAAGCAAGCAGGTTCAGGTACATGGTCTGAACAAAATGAGACCGAAAATCTTCTTTGTAGAGATAAATCCCCCACAAGGATGTCAACATACCACCGAGTATGATAATCAATACCAACAATATTGTGGATAGTGTCTTGTGCACTCCCGGGATCATAAAAAGAAAGAGAATGGCCAGATTTCCATATAGAACGGTTTTCATGACCGTTCGTGAACGATACGTGTCCTGAAACGATAGCCCTCCTAATAACATACCGCATATATAGAGAAAGACAAATGTTGCAAAGGATGTCCAGTTTTTTGTCAGGACATCATCCTTGGGCAGAAAATATTTGTTTGAAAATGCAACCAAGACAATTAACCAGGAATGAGAAATTCCAAACAGCAGGCTTGCGAGCAGTTGATATCGATTTACAAATAAACCGAGCGATTTTTTTATTAACATCCAATTTCCTTCGAGCAAATTAAATCGCTACAGCGAAATTATACTACTAATTCAATCAACATTTGATCCCATCCCGGTTTTTCATAGAAGAATCGATAATAACCTTAAGGATCCTTTATTTATAAATAAACTTTACCTTGTAGGTTTGACAGTTCATCCCGGGGGAAATGGATTTTTGCGGAAAGGAATTTGCGGCCGATTGCGCTGTCACGGATGAAATGGGGTCATTTACGAAATCAGGGCTGATCATTTAGAATTGAATCAGTCATGACGCCACGGAGAGTACTCATCGGAACCAATAACCTGCACAAGGCTGCTGAAGTCCGAAAAATCCTGGCGGATTATACTATCGTGACTCCAAAAGCGTTGGGGATCACGCTTGAAGTTGAAGAGACTGGATCGACGTTCGCCGAAAATGCGATTTTGAAAGCGCGTGCCTTCTGTAATGCTTCTGGGATGATCACGATTGCAGATGATTCCGGACTGGAAGTGGACGCTCTGGATGGCGCACCCGGGGTGCATTCGCATCGGTACAGCCCTGATCCCAATGCGACAGATGCTGACCGGCGCGCGTGGTTGATCCATAACCTGCAAGGCAAAGAAATGCCATGGACGGCTCGTTTTCGCTGTGCAGTGGCAATCTGTTTTCCGGAAAATCCTGCTGCTGAGGTAGTATATGGTACGCTGGAAGGGGAAGTGATTGATCAGGATCGCGGAAATGGCGGCTTTGGATATGATGCGATCTTTCTGGTACCTGAACGAGGACTTACACTGGCAGAAATGAGCGATGAACAGAAAAATGAAATCAGCCATCGCGGGCGGGCAATTGAAAAAATTCGCCCAATTTTGAGGGCTTATTTTAAGGATTGAGGTTCAATGGACACGCTAAGACATCTTTATCGAATTGGGCATGGTCCCAGCAGCAGCCATACGATGGCCCCAAGAAGCGCAGCTGAAACTTTCCTGAAGGAAAATCCCGATGCAGCGCGATTTGAGATAACACTCTATGGGAGTCTCGCTTCAACCGGCAAAGGTCACTTCACGGATGTCGCGCTCTTTGAGGTGTTTGGCAAAGACCGGCTGACGATTCTCTGGCGCCCGGAAATTGTGCCCGAATATCATCCGAATGGAATGCTGATGCGCGCGCTTGACGCTGAAGGGAATGAAATAACCCAGCGTATGATCTATTCCACTGGTGGTGGGGCGCTGTCTCTCGGCCCGGAAGATCAGGAAGCAGCCGACGTGTATCCGCTCACGAACATGACAGATATTCTCAACTACCTGGTTGAAAGCGGTAAGTCTTATTGGGAATTCGTTGAGGAAAACGAAGGTCCTGAGATCTGGGATTATCTGCGTGAAGTCAAGGATGTTATGTACGATTCAATCGAGCGGGGTTTGAATACGGAGGGCGTTATTCCGGGTGGATTAGGTGTATCACGTAAAGCTCCCGTATTTTATCGGCGGGGAAAGCTGATGAATCCCACGATGGCATCGGTCGCAAGGTTAACGGCATATACGCTGGCTGTTTCAGAAGAAAACGCTTCCGGAAAAGAAGTTGTTACCGCTCCCACTTGCGGATCCTGCGGCGTGGTCCCGGGGATTTTGCGCTACCTGCAGGAAAATCTCCAATTATCAGATGAAATTGCTCTCAAGGCATTGGCTACTGCGGGCGTATTTGGCAATGTGGTCAAGGAGAACGGCTCTATTTCCGGCGCAGAAGTAGGCTGTCAGGGTGAGATTGGGGTTGCGGCGGCAATGGGTGCAGCACTGGCAGCCTATATGTACTTCTGCTCAGTACGACAGATAGAATATGCGGCAGAAATGGCGTTAGAACATCACCTTGGTCTTACTTGTGATCCGGTCAATGGGCTGGTTCAGGTGCCCTGCATTGAACGCAACGCTTTTTCGGTGGGGACTTCGCTGTATGTTGCGGAGTATGTATCCTTTACTGACGGATCGCATATGATCAGCTTTGACCAGGTGGTTGATGTGATGGTCCACACTGGCATCGATATGCCTGCGATGTATCGGGAAACCGGAACAGGCGGTCTGGCAAAATCCTACGCGCGCGCAAAGAAAAAGAAGAAAAAGGAACAAAATTGAATCCAGCAGTAGCCGATCAGTTGATTACATTGAATCACCAGTTCTACCAGGATTTTGGAGGTTCTTTTGCCTCAACCCGTAAAAGAATCCAACCGGGTGTCAAGAAAATACTTAAAACCATCATCAGTGATGGAATTTGGATGGATATGGGTTGCGGTTCGGGTAATTTTGCAGCCGCCTGGCGGGAACAGCTGTTTGACGGGACCTATGTCGGCATTGATTTCAGTACGGAATTGTTGAAAGAAGCCGTTGCGGCAGTGGCAGTGGATGGTGCGCTTCCCGAGAACATTCTTTTTTTTCAGGCAGATCTGACAAAAAATGAGTGGATGCAGGCATTTCGTAACCAGCCGTTTGATGGTGTTGTTTCTTTTGCCACGCTCCACCATATCCCGGGAGAAGCATTACAACGACAGTTTCTGCAGCAGGCATTGACTTTGTTGAAACCGGGAAAACCTTTTATCCTCTCGGTTTGGCAATTTCAGAACTCGGAAAAAATGTTGAAACGGGTCATTCCGTGGGATCAATTTGGGATCAACGAAGCTGACGTGGATTCTGGCGATGTGATGTTGGACTGGCGGGCGGATGAATCAGGTAAAACTGGCAGACGCGGGTATCGCTATGTGCACCTGTTCAACCCGGAGAGATTGCGGAAGCTGGCGGAGGAAACCGGATTCACCATCGTAGATGAATTCACCTCAGATGGAGCCAGTGGTGACCTGGCGCTCTATCTGACGATGCGGAAAAGATAAAAAGCATACAAAAACCCACCTGTCAGGTGGGTTTTTGTAACTTGCATTAAAGTTGTATCAGGCTGTCTGTTTGCCAGTCTTCGCATTCGCAAAGGAGTATTCATAACGGAACATCGCCGGAGTGAACAACATCACGCTTGAGAGCACCAAGACACTTACGCCACTCAAAACATAGAAGAAATTGACCCCAAACAGCTCGGCTGCAGGAGCAGCAATGACCATGGCGACCGGAATCGAGAGATTGATCAGACTGGTAGAAATGGAGAGAACCCGTCCGCTCATTTGGGGATGGGTATTAGCCTGAATCAACGCATTCATATTGGCGAGGCTAAATGCTTCTCCCATTCCGGCTAATCCCCAACCTAATACCGCCAGCGAAAATTGATTCGCTGAAGCCAGACCTATCATCAGAACCCCGGTTCCAAACAGCAGGTCGCCACTGATGCTGGAGCGGATACGGCTGCGGAAACCTCCCCAGACACCTAACAAAATACTACCCAGCACTGTACCCGTTCCAAATGCAACGCCTATAACGCTCATCGCTTTGGCGTTACCTGAGAAATGTGTTGAAACGATCAGCGGCAAAAGGCTGTCTGCCGGCATCAACAGCAGGTTCGTGAGGGATACATAACTCAAGAATGTGCGCAAGCCCGGTGTCTTACGGATGTAATAAAATCCATTTTTTGCTTCTTTTTTTATATGCTCAAAGAAATGCTGCAGCGACAACGAACTGGTTTTTTGAGTTTGAACCTCTGGAACAGTAACCCATAGAAGCGGGATAATCCCCAAAAGCGAAATGACTGCATCTAACAGAATCAGGGTTTCCATACCGGTTGTCTGCATCAGAATGGCACCGACGATCGGGCCGAGAATGCCGGAAAGCCCGCGCAACGTGTAGTCGATGGCGTTGGTGCGCGTGAGGTGATCTCTGGGAACGATTTGCGCTGCGGTAGCTTCCAATGTTGGCCAGCGAATCATGTTGAACATAGATCGCAGCAGAATTGCCGCTAAAACAATGACCGGCAAAGCTGCATCTTGATGGAAAAATCTTGAAAGCGAGAAAGATACCACGGCTACGCCGATGGCAGATGCCACCAGAATATTTTTCCGGCTGGTGCGATCAATGATTGACCCGCTGAACGGTCCCAGAATGATTTCCGGTAAAAAGGTGGCAAGCGTTGCCAGCGAAAGGGTGATGGCGGAACCGGTTTTCTCGGTCAACCACCAGATTAATGCAAATTGTAAAACGGATGTGCTGAGCAGCGCAAATCCCTGCCCGGCCCATAGAAACAGAAAATTTCTTTTCCAGTTATTGTTACACATAAAAAACTCCTGAACCATGCGAAGATCTGTCATGCGTGAAGATGATCAGAATTCCATGAGAATTAAATTCAAAGTGAAATCCAATCATCACATCGCAGGAAGATCACAACGACTTCAATCAGTCGTGACCGAAAATGCTTAACTTCGGTCCGTTATGACGATCAAAATATAAAATTGTAGGGATTGGTTCAGGTATAGGAAAAAGAAAACCGCTGGAACGTCTCGCACCAGTTCCGGCTCTTCATTTCACAACTTTTTTCGTAAAATTGATTGAAAATTGAGATGTTGTAAGTGCTATGCCTTTTAGCATCTCCGATGCGCATTCTTCTGCCACATCCTTTTTGGGTACACATATATCCACCATTTCAGCGCCGGTTAGTAGTTTTGGACAGGATGACCCCCGGCGCTACTACGAAATCAAACCTGTATTCCTAGTGTACCACAAGCGCAGGACTATTTCAAATCGAGACTCGAATTTGAAAGCGTGCAAATTAAGAGCGTCTGAATTTCGCAGACGATAATGGCTTGAATGTTATAGGAGGAAGAGGGG
The DNA here is from genome assembly GCA_012799995.1 of Chloroflexota bacterium. Lineage (GTDB taxonomy): Bacteria > Chloroflexota > Anaerolineae > Anaerolineales > Anaerolineaceae > Flexilinea. Next base: position 12,633 of record JAAZKE010000101.1, read on the forward strand.
AGTCTCAATATCAGACTC
>JAAZKE010000102.1 GCA_012799995.1 Chloroflexota bacterium
CGGTCTACTATTGTTTTTCTATATAATTCTTCTGCGCTCATTTCTAATGTCCTGTTCATAGTTCCTAATCTTAATTAGGACATTTCTACTTTGCTACTTTAGGACATTATCATTTTGCTCTGACATAACAATCCTTTTATGGCTATTCTTATTCCCTATCATGTTTACAATTTTTTCTTACAGGAAAAAGAAAACCTATCTATATATTATTACCGGTGCAATATGGCTCTTTTATGGAATTATATTTATCGCTAATGCTGCGACAAAATCTTCCCCAGAGTATAAAGCTGGAAGAACCGCGACCGCAATTTACAAAGCTGTCTATGCAAAATATACAGAAGAAGCAAAACCCACAGAAACGCCAAAGCCAACTGCAACGAGAGATATAGACAGCAGCATAAAAGTCATAATGGAAGGTGCAGGCATAGATGAAATATCAGCAATAAAAGCGCTTGATGTAATAAGAAGCGTTGGCTTTGAAAAAGTTTATAAACTTGAATACATTATGGATTATGACATGTTGAAGGCATATTCAGCAGATGTTGGTTATACAAAAAAATATAATGTTACTTTCATAGGTAACGAAATTTTCGGAATATCTAATCCATCAGGAACAGTTTTTTATGATAGGGACGCAGGTGGTGCAATTGACCATATTCAAAATTATATATTTACGGATGAAGATAAAAGTTCTTTTGCTTATGCAACTGAACAGAACGTTAAAGCTTCTCTAAAAGCACCATCAACTGCAAAATTCCCCAGTTTAGTGTGGAATCCCGGTGACTGGCAATTTGCACGAAAAAAAGATTTGGTTCAAGTAAAATCATGGGTCGATTCTCAAAACTCATTTGGAGCAATGATTCGTAGTGATATTTATGCTGAATATAGTTATGAAACTGGCGAATTAGCTTGTCTAGTGGTCGGTGGAAAATTGGTGTACGGAGTTTGTTCAGAAACAAAATAATTTTCTGGAAAATAGTAAGTTAATATCATGAACTCCTCAATTCCATTCAAACCTTGCGATAAATAGTCGCTCATTCCCATTATTCCGGAGGAAAAGAACAGGAAAAAAGACCTTATTCATCACCGAACTAGTTGCAGAATACAAATATAAAGCAATATATAGAACATCAACGCGCAACCGCGCTGCATTCGAGCAGATAATTCATGCATAAAACGGGTGTGTAGCGAAGTGCCCCCAGGGGAATTCGAATCCCCGTTTTGGCCTTGAGAGGGCCACGTCCTCGGCCGCTAGACGATGGGGGCGCATTTCGGCATTTATTCTATCATAATATGCTTAGATTGCGATCCACTCCAACAGGCGAAATAACAGTCCCTGCTGCAGCGCGATATGCCCACCATCAACATAGAACTTGACGAACCAGGTGCCGGCAAACAGCAGCAGAAATGCCCATCCGACGACCTGATCATACGCGTTTCCGGAAATAAAGGATTCAGGTTCGTCAACGCTCACGTTCAACCGTTGCTTCAGCACTGCCATCCCTGGGAATATGTTAAAACCATAAAGATAAATCAACCGTCCCCAGTCAGAACTGAACAGGAAGATCAAACCGCTCGATAAGATCAAGCACATGAAAACGAAGCGCCACAGCGGTTCTTTTTTATACATATTCATAACACGGCTGGAAAGCTGGTAGCGCATGTCGAGCAATGTCATCGGTATGAGGGAAAGGACAAACCCGATGACATACGAGAAGAAAGTCTGCGGATAGGTCAGTTTGTTAAAAACCGGCTGCAGCCCTTCTCTTAAAGGAACGCCCATCCAGCCGAAGGCACCGCTCTGCGGCGTCAGGTTATGTTCTGGGATCAGCCCCTCCCAGGAAGCCGGAATCAGGTCGAGATTGTAATAACGTCTCGAGAGTCCGAAGAGCAACGCCAGATTGCCAAGCAGAAAGAGCGCACTGAGCGGGAGAATCCAACGATAGATGGATTCCTGGCTCTCGCGATACGTCACAAGCATCAGCACGATCACGAACGGAAAATAGAAAATCGTATATTCGTGGATCAGGATACCGATCTGATACAGCGCAAGTACCAATGGGAACAGCCAGGAAAGCCGCATGTTTTTCAGAATCATCAGGAAAGAAAGCAGGAAAATCACGATCAGGAATACATCTTTCCTTCCATAAGCTTCGAAATTGTAGATCGGGAACAAAAACGCTGTGGGCGAGAAAACAAACAGCAGCCACTCAAACCCATTGACCCCTTGCGTCAGGTATTGGAACAGGTAGATTTGCAGCAGGTAGCAGCCAACGATGAGCGCAGACAGGAAAAATTTCGCAGACAGATAGGGTGAAATCAGATAGGCAACCCGTCCGATCAGCCCGCGGCGGATGAAGCCGGCAGCGTAGTTGATCAGCAGCTCAGTCCAGGTATAGGTATCGATCGGGTCATGGTACAGTCGCAGCCCAAAGTAGATCACAAGCACCGCAGGGATCAAAAGCAGAAGGGATTTTTTCATTTGAGAAATCTTCATAGGAGAGTTCACCTGATAGTCCGATTATACCTTTGATATTTCGCAGGCTGTAAAGGTGAACCTTTTCAATCAATACCCTTTCTCAGTGAAATAAAACCCTGTACAATGGAACAGGAGAAAAAAGCACATGACATCGATCACCATTGAGAGCACAATCGCGGAAATCCGCCAGAGGCAGCCACAAAAAAGCTACCTTGACCCAGGCATGATCTTCCCGGATTATCAGGGGTTTTCCATCGTCAACCTGCCGGCCAGCCTCTGCAGCTGGCTCGGAGTAGAAGCAGAGTCAATGGCTCCCGGCATTCAGCACCAGGCGGACTTTGGTGACCGCTATGATCACATTGTTCTGGTAATCGTCGATGGATTGGGCTCTCATCAGTTGAGCTGCATACGTAACAGGCTGGCGGGGAATCCGTTTCTTCAGCGCTTGCAAAGCGACGCGCTGGAATCTGCGCTCACCAGCATCGCCCCCAGTTCAACCGCCTCTGCACTGACTTCGCTCTGGACAGGCGTACCAGCCGGAACGCATGGGTTGATCGGATATGAAACCTGGATGCGCTCGCTGGGAATGGTGGTGAATTTCCTGATCTATTCTCCGGTCGCAATCCCGATGACGCAGGGTTTGATCTCCAGCGCCGGCATTCCGCCAACCTCAATTCTGCCGGTGAGCACATTGGGTGAACTCATAGCGGAGCAAAATGGGCAGGTGCGCTCGCATATGCCGATATTTCTTGCCAATTCAAACCTGACGAATGCACAAATGGTCAGCGCGTCTGTGATCCCCTACCGCCGTTTCGGCGATTTATGGGAAAATGTGGTCGAAACCTTCCAGGAAAGCGCCTCTCCATCGCTTGATGTGATCTATTGGAATGACATGGACACCTATGGACATCTCAAGGGGATATGGGATGAACGCATATTCAGCGATCTGGGCAGTTTCTTTGATGGGCTGGAAAAGGCGTTGCAGCGCATGAAAAAACCAGGGAAAGGCAGAACGCTGGTACTGTTGACCGCTGATCATGGCCACATTGAGAACACTCCCGATCCACGGCGTGACCTCAAACTTCATCCGGAAGTGATGAGCCGACTGACGATTCTGCCTACCGGTGAAAACCGCCTGACATATTTTTATCCAAAAGATGGACAATCCAAAGGGCTCAGCGACTATATTAAAGCAACCTGGCCTGGTGAGTTCTTCCTGGTAAAAGGGGCTGAGCTGATCGCAGATGGGTTGTTCGGTCCGGCACCGCATCATTCTGAAATTGACTCCCGCGTCGGTGAGTTGATCGCGATCGCACGCAGCAAGTCATATTTCTGGTGGCCAAATCGGCCTGACCGGCTGCATTCGCGGCATGGCGGGCTGTCGGAGGAAGAGATGATTGTTCCTCTGATCGGATTAACCCTTTGAGAGCAAAATTCGGATAAAATCAAAGCGCAGGATGCTGCTTGATATGAAAGAAACAGGGACAATCGCAGTTATCGGTCAGGGGTACGTCGGACTACCGCTCGCGCTCAGTTTCGCGATGAACGGTCAGAATGTGATCGGCGTTGAATCCAACCCTGAAATCCGGAAGAATTTAGCCAGCGGTCGGACGCTGCAAAATGAAAACTGGAATGGCAAATCCATCGAAACCATCCTGAAAGAACAGCTGGAATCCGGTCGGTATCGTCTCAGCGGTGACACGGTCGCGGCAGTGCGGGAAGCTGAAACAATCTGCCTGACGGTAGGCATTCCGGTTGCGGATGGGCAACCGGTATTGGACAGCTTTCATGGCGCCTGTGAGCAGATTGGCAAAGGACTGCAAGCGGGCAGTCTGGTGCTGATCCGCAGCACGGTCATTCCGGGAACCAGCGAATCCTACTGTGTCCCACTTTTCGAGAAGCTCTCCGGCTTGAAATTCGGAGAAACGCTGTTCGTCGCTTATGTACCGGAACGCATCGCTGAAGGCAGCGCGTTTGAAGAGTTTCGAACCATGCCGACGCTGATCGGCTCCAGCGATCCGCAATCGCGCGAAAAAGCTGCTGAGGTGATCTGCATCAACAGCCGTTCCGAAATGATCTTCTGCCATTCCGCAATCGAAGCGGAAACTTCAAAAGTACTGGAGAACCTGCAGCGTGATACCAACATCGCGATTGCACAGGAGTTCGCCCGTTTCGCAGAAGCCGCCGGAATGAATGCGATCGACGTGATCCGACTGGCGAACACCCATCCGCGCGTCCATATGATGGAGCCTGGTCCGGGCGTCGGCGGTTATTGCATTCCCAACGCCTTCTATTACCTTGCCCACAAAGCATCAGAGTTGGGGGTCTCTTTGCCAATCATGAAGGCGGCACGCGACCTGAACGATCAGATGCCCAATACCATCGTCTCTAAAACCATTGAACTGCTCGCCCAGGCAGGGAAAAAACCGCAGGAATCGCGGGTAGCAGTGATCGGTCTGGGGATGAAAGACTACTCACCTGATGACCGGCTGAGTCCAAGCGTTGTTATTTGTGAACAGCTGGCAGCGAGCGGGTTTGAGGTACGCGCCTATGACCCGAACGTCGCAAAAGCGTATCCGTACAAGGTTGAGAGTATTGAAAAAGCGGTAGAAAATGTGGACGCATTGTTGATCCTCAACAAGATCTCAAAAGAGTTTCGCCCTTCAGAATTCTTTTCTCTTCTGAAGCAACCCGCTGTTATCCTCGACACCCGCAACCTGGTGCAGGAGAAAGACCTGCCCGCAGACGCTGTTTTCTGGCGCATATAACCCCACATTAATGTTTCATTAGAACCACTCAAAACCACTTGACGCTCATTTTCGGCGGTGGTATTATAGTTTCGGGACAGTTAGCACTCTAAGTCGAAGAGTGCTAACCCGCGAGAGACAAATGGAAATATTGAGCGACAGGCAGAAACTGATACTAAATCTGGTGATCCATGAATTCACCCGCACGGCTCAGCCGGTTGGGTCGAAGACATTGGTCGAGAAATTCCACCTGGACGTCAGCTCAGCGACAGTCCGCAACGAACTGGCAACCCTGACCGAGATGGGATTTCTAGAGCAGCGTCACACCTCCGGTGGGCGGGTGCCAACTGAAAAGGGTTTCCGTTATTTTGTCCGCGTTTTGATGCAGACACAGGAGCTGCCTGAATCCAGCCGCAGAATGATCGAGCACCAGTTCTATCAGATGCAGCAGGATCAGGGTGTGGATGACTGGATGAAGTTGGCAGCCTCAATTCTGGCAACGCAGTCCGGTGCAGCCTCACTGGTATCCGCTCCGCTGCCGATTCGTACTGAGCTCAGGCACCTGGCGTTGATCAAAGTTTCCGGAAAGCAGGTTTTGATCATCCTGGTGATGGCTGGCGGTCAGTTTCAACAGCGATTCGTTACTACCGAGATGCGAATTGATCAAAACGAGCTGACCATGCTTTCAAACGAGATCAACACCCGCTTTGCTAATAAAACCGCACAGCAGATTCGTCAGGAAGCGCTGATCACAAGTCCCGCCAGCGAAGGGTTGGAGTTCTTTCTCAATCACGTGATGAACATCATGTACGAGTCCGATAATATGAAAACCGGCGAAGTATACACCGATGGCATCAGCAATGTGCTGGCTGAGCCGGAATTTGCCGAATCCGAAGATGCGCGGCGGGCTTTAAAAATTTTGGAAGAGAAACCGACGCTGCAAAGCTTTCTGTCTCGAGCGATTATGGATCAAAAGATTGGAGGAATTCAGATTTTAATCGGTGGTGAGGGCATGTTGACCAACCTGTACAACTGCTCACTGGTATTGGCACGCTATGGCATTCCGGAATCAGTATCCGGTACGATCGGTGTTTTCGGTCCGATGAGGATGCCTTACAGCCGAACCATACCCACTGTTCGCTTTATGGCTGGATTGCTGAGCGACATGGTATCCGATTCAATAGGAAATACAACCTTTAGAAATTAAAGATTGAGGAACAAGCATGACAAAAAACAAACAAAAAACATCTAACCAGGGATATCAGGAAGAAACGAATTCCGATACCATTCGGGAAGACTCTCTGACATCCTTAACCGCGGAGATTGAGCAGCTGAAAGAAGCGCTTGAAACCGCTCAAAGAAAGGAGCTTGAGAATCTGGAAGCGCTGCAGCGTGAACGGGCAGATTTTAAGAATTATATGAAACGGATTGACCGGGAACGTGAAAGCAACGCGCAGGAATATAAGATAAAAATCCTGAAGAATTATCTGCCAGTCCTGGATGATATGCAGCTTGCTATGCGCAATCAGCCGGCAACTTTCGAGGAAGGGCAAAAATGGATCGAAGGGGTGGATCTGATTCTGCGGAAATTTGAAACGATTAACAAGAATGAAGGGTTGGAGCAGATTGACGCAGAAAATGCGCTGTTTGACCCAATCTATCATGAAGCAATTTCTATGGAAGACGCACCGGATGTACCCTCCGGCACAATAATCGATGTATTAAAAAATGGATATAAAATCGGCGATCGAATCATTCGACATGCAATGGTCCGCGTTGCAAAATAGGAGAAAAATAAAATGGGAAAAATTTTAGGACTTGACTTGGGAACTACAAACTCTGTGATGGCTGTGATGGTCGGTGGCGAACCTACCGTTATTCCGACTGCTGAAGGCGAAAGGACTTGCCCCTCAGTCGTTGCGGTTAACAAAAATCATGAACGGCTGGTTGGACGCATTGCCCGCAATCAGGCAATTACCAACCCGGAAAACACGATCTTCTCGATCAAACGCTTTATGGGTCGCAAATATGATGATGCCGAAGTGCAGCGAACGATTGGGCGGGTTCCGTATAAAGTGACAAAAGCGCCGAACGGCGACGTTCGGGTAGTGTTGGATGGGAAAGACTATTCAGCGCCGGAAATTTCCGCGATGATTCTTTCCAAAATGAAGACTGATGCTGAAGCTTATCTGGGCGAGAAAGTCACCCAGGCGGTAATCACCGTTCCGGCTTACTTCAACGACAGCCAGCGGAATGCTACCAAAGATGCAGGAAAAATCGCCGGCATGGAAGTGCTGCGGATCATCAACGAACCGACTGCTTCCTCTCTGGCATACGGATTGGATAAGAAGACCAACGAACTGATCGCGGTTTATGACCTCGGCGGCGGTACCTTTGACATCTCAATTCTGGATGTTGGTGATGGCGTTTTCCAGGTGCGCTCGACTTCTGGTGATACATTCCTCGGTGGGGATGACTTCGACCTGAGGATCATGGACTACCTGATTGAGGAATTCAAGAAAGCCAACCACATGGATCTGCACAACGACCGTCAGGCGTTACAGCGTCTGAAAGAAGCTGCTGAAAAAGCCAAGATTGAGCTTTCCAGCACAATGCAGACCGAAATCAACCTGCCTTACATTACGGCAGACGCAACCGGGCCGAAACATCTGGTGATGACGCTGACCCGTGCAAAAATGGAACAACTCACATCCGATCTGGTTGCCCGCAGCCTCGAACCGGTGCGCAATGCGCTGAAAGATGCAAACCTGAAGACCAGCGACATCAACGAAGTCGTTCTGGTGGGCGGTATGACCCGGATGCCTGCTGTACAGGAAGCGGTCAAGCGTGAATTCGGCAAAGAGCCGAACAAGAGCGTCAACCCTGATGAAGTCGTAGCAATTGGTGCGGCGATCCAGGCGGGTGTACTGGGCGGAGAAGTCAACGACATTCTGCTGCTCGACGTTACCCCGTTGACCCTGTCTGTCGAGACTATGGGCGGTGTTGCCACTCCGATGATTGAGCGCAATACCACCATCCCTGCCAAGAAGAGTCAGATTTACTCAACAGCGGCAGATTCACAGACTTCGGTTGAAATTCATGTGCTGCAGGGCGAACGTCCGATGGCATCTGACAACAAGAGTCTTGGCAAATTCATCCTCGATGGCATCCCGGCTGCACGCCGCGGCGTACCACAGATCGAGGTCACTTTTGACATCGACGCCAACGGTATTCTGAAGGTAACAGCTGTCGATAAGGCAACCAACCGTAGCCAGAACATCACGATTACGGCTTCCTCCGGATTGTCCGAACAGGAAGTTGAGCGGATGCGCAAGGAAGCTGAAGCGCATGCTGATGAAGATAAGAAACGCAAGGAAGGCATTGAAACCCATAACATCGCAGACAACACCGTTTATTCCGCGGAGAAGATGGTCGCTGACTATGGCGATAAGATTCCTGCCGAGTTGAAATCCGAACTTGAGTCCAAGGCCGCAGCACTGAAAGGTATCCTGAACGGGACGGACTATGATTCGATGAAGCGTCAAACCGAAGAGCTTAACCAGGTCATGCAAAAAGTTGGCAGCTCAATGTATCAGCAGCCGCAGGGAGAAGGTGCTCCCGCTGGTGACAATGGAGCCCAGACGCCTCCTCATGATGAAAGTCAGGGCAATGCTAGCGGGGATGACGTGGTTGACGGAGAATTCCGCAGCATGTAATTCTGCAAAAAACAACAATGAATTCGCTGTATCGTCTGCTTGTATAATTGAGCAGGCGGTGCAGCGAATTACTGTATTAAATTTAAGGAACTGGGAAATCATTTTTCAATGGCAAAAGAACGTGACTATTATGAAATTCTCGGCGTTGGGAAAAATGCTGATCAAGATGAGCTGAAAAACGCATTTCGCAATCTGGCGCGAAAATATCACCCTGATATTAATAAAGACCCAAAGGCAGAAGAACAGTTTAAAGAGATCAACGAAGCCTACCAGGTTTTATCCGATCCGGACAAACGCGCTGCTTATGATCGCTTCGGTAAAGCCGGTGTGAGTGGCATGGGCGGATTTGATTATTCGCAGGTTGACCTCTCCGATATTCTGGGAGATTTATTCGGATTTGGTGGTTTTGGAGGGTTCGGTGGCTTTGGTGGATCGCAATATCGCAGCCAGACGGCACCCAGGCGCGGCGCAGATCTACAATCGGTCGTTACGCTCGAGTTTGAAGAAGCAACTTTCGGCGTTGACAAGGAGATTTCATTTGTCCGTGACGAAAAATGTACCAAATGCCAGGGAACTGGCGCAGAACCGGGAACGACTGCTGAAAAATGTGCGCACTGCAACGGCAGAGGTGAGGTAAAAACCACCCGGCAGACGATGTTTGGCTCGATGGTTCAGGTCTCTCCCTGTCCGGTTTGTAATGGCAAAGGGGAAATCATTCGTACGCCCTGCACACAATGTCATGGCAACGGGCTGGAACGGAAAACTGTCAAAAGGATCGTGGCAATCCCTGCCGGTGTTGACACCGGTACGCGGATTCGCCTTTCGGGGGAGGGTCAGCCCGGCATCAATAACGGCCCCAATGGCGACCTTTACGTTGATGTGCGCGTAAAACCCCACAAAATTTTCCAACGCAAAGATACTGATATTTACCTCGACCTGAACATTAATATCGTTCAGGCAACGCTGGGAGACATGATTGATATCCCCACGATCGACGGAACCGAGCCCCTGAAAATTCCTGCCGGCACTCAACCCGGCCGGATCATCACGTTGAAAGGCAAAGGGATTCCCTACCTGCGCGGCAACGGCAGGGGCGACCAGAAAGTGATCGTGAATGTGGTCATTCCCAGTTCAGTAACACCGGAGCAGCGCGTGTTGTTGGAACAGTTGGGAGAATTGCTGGGTACCGAAGTGACTCCACAGGAAAAAAATATTTGGGAACGTCTGAAAGAGGCATTGAATGGTTGATGCTGCCTGGCTGGAAGTGAAGGTGACGGTAGATGACGAAGTCGCTGAGGCAGTATCGGAGGTTCTGGCACGGCATGTTGAAAACGGGATCGTGATCCAACGCGGCGTCACTTATAACGACGCAGAGGATGTCGGTACACCATTTGGCCCCTGCATCGTCAGCGCTTACCTGCCGATTGACGAAAACCTTGAAACGGTGCGGCAGCAGATTCAACATGATCTCTGGTTTTTGGGGCGTATCTCTCCGATACCCGAACCGGTTTTTACCCCGATTGCTGATGAAGACTGGATGGCATCCTGGAAGAAGTTCTATCATCCGATCATCGTAGGGAAAAAGTTCCTGATTCTGCCTCCCTGGATTCCGAATGAAGAGCCAGACCGCATTCCGATCAACATTGACCCGGGTATGGCGTTCGGCACTGGTACGCATCCGACCACGCAGCTCTGCCTCGCCCTGTTAGAAGATTACGTTTTTCCCGGACAGCCAATGATTGACATGGGTTGCGGCTCCGGGATTTTATCGATAGGGGCGTTGCTGCTTGGTGCCAGTCAGGCATTGGGCATTGATATCGATGAAGAATCAATGGTCAACAGCCGTGCAAACGCTGAATTGAATGGCGTAGCTGACCGGCTGGAAGTCAGCCGCGGCGTGATTCCGGAGATTCTTGCCGGGAAGTATGGCATACGTCAGGCACCGGTTGTCACCGCCAATATTCTGACCCCGATCCTGATCGATCTGTTTGAACAGGGAATGGCGGATCTGATTGAGCCCGGCGGAGTGATTTTGTTGAGTGGTATTTTGGAAGAGCAGGATGCGCGAATAACGGCATCTTTTGAATCCAAAGGACTGCATCTAATCGAGAAACGACAGATCAACGACTGGGTGGCTTACGCCTGCGGGAAATCGATTTAGATTTGTTATCTCCATTCGTTATGGAAACAAAAACTGACCAGGTTGGTCAGTTTTTTCATTTCTGAATTAGAAGGGGAGAATTAGAGCATCATGGCAACCAATGGCAACGTCACAATCGAGACCAGGGTTGACATAATCACCCCTTCGGACCCTAATACCGCGTCAAGCCCATATTGATTGGCAAGCACAACCGGCAGATTGCCGTTTGGCATCGCCACCATCAACGCACAGGTACCAATCACCTGTAGCGGCAAGCCGGTCATTTTCAGCAGGAAGACAGCAATCGTCGGGAAAACCAACATTTTAAGCAGTGTCAAAATCAGCAGCCGCTTTTGTAAAAAAATATCTTTCAGAGAAGCTGTGCCAAGCAGGAATCCGATCGACATCATCGCCAACGGCGTGGTTACATCGCCCAGGCTGATCACATTCCGTTCAAACAGTTCCGGAAAGCGGATATCGAACAGGAAGATGATCAATGCTGCCAATGACGCAAGTGTGCCTACATTGATGAAGTTTTTCAACTCGAATTTTGGCCCATCCGATTTACCTGAACGCAGTACGCTGATCCCGTAGGTATAGACCAGCACATTGAAAATAAAGACGAATATCGTGACATAAATCAGTGCATTTGCACCATAAATGGCATTGATCATCGGTACTCCGAAATATCCCACGTTCGAAAAAACGACCATCAATCGGTACATTTTCCGTTCATCCATATTTTTCGAGAAAAAGCGGTTGGTTAATTCAGCAAAGATAATGTAAAAAGCATAAACACACAGTGCGATGATAAAAACTTTTAGAACCAGATCTCGCGAGGTATAATCGCTTCTTTTCATCAGGCTTCCGATGATCATCGCCGGGTTAAAGACATTCACGATCAGCGCTGAAATGCTCTTATTCCCTTGTGGGGTTACGATCCCTTTTCGGATCGACCAGTTCCCGATAAAGATAAAAATGAAAAAAATGAAGGTCTGCCAGAATACCGTTGAAATGCTCATCTATTAACGCTCCGCTGTCAAAATATTTTTAAGATCCACTTCCAAAGAGATTATCTAATCTTAACACTGAACCTAATTTGGATTTTTACCACTGCGAAAGGCGTGACAGTTCCCTCTCAGTTTCCTGTTTCTACATCCAGAATGACCAGAAATATATTATCTTGTCGTAGAAAGTCGGGTTCATCAACGCCAGCCAGCTTCTGCCAAAATAGGATTCTCCCAGTGAGAGTGGCACCTGCATAAAGAAGCCGATCATGCAACCAACCATTAAAATTCCTGCCACCAGCTTGCGGTTCCGGACAAAGTCATCGCCTTCCAGAAAAGCAAGGATCGCCAACAGCCCTGCCATCGCCAGCATCCAGTCAAAATCCAGCAGATAGCGCTGAATGGTGCCAACTGCGACGCCGGTAAACCCGGCCAACAGGATAGATGTAAAAACCAGCAAGAGAAAGAACCAGCGGAAGACAGGACCAAATTTGCGAATTGTGCTCCAATAAGCACCGGGGAATAGCAGAAACAGTGAGGTTGGGGTTATTGCCAGCGCAGAAAAAATCGGGTAATACTCCTTAATTCCGCCAAATGCAAACGTCGCAGGGGGATTGGCTTTCAGGAATGGAAAAACACCGGTGAACTGGACGCCCGTTCCAAAAATATAATTGACAATACCTATCAGAAAAGCCGCGATAGGGCTGCCATTCATATATACATCGCTCTCCTTAATGCTGAGCTGGAAGGTGCGCCCAAATTCGGTCAGCGATCCAAAACGGATCTGGTTGTACCAGGCCAGTCCAGCACCGATCAATGCGTAAGGGAGTATGAATGCTGCCAGCTTCAAACCCACTTTTTTCTTCCAGGCATCCCCTCGGCAATCACTGCGTAAGAGTCCTGATAACAAAGGCAAGGCAGGGAGAATGGCGAGCAGTGAGGTTGGCCGGCAACCCACAGCCAGCGCGAAACTCGTTCCAGAGCAAAACAGCCACAGCAATTGAACTTTTCTGAAATCGCCAGCCAGCAGGAGAAAATACAATCCCCATACCGAAAAGGCAAACGCGGAACTCAATGCCAGCTCATAAGTGAAGGAGCGTCTTACGTACCACGGCAGAAACACGCTCATCAGCAAAATTTCACTTCCCAGCCAGGCTGCCAGAAATGGCAGTCGGTTGAAATATCTCCTGATCAGTCTCAGAAACACCCCCAGCAAACCAAGAGACCCGAGAATCGCGAAAAACAGCACCGCAAAATCGTTCAGTGGGTAACGATGAAGCAACAGGGTATAAGGCATATAAAAGGTCAATGCAGGAACGACACCAAAATAGATATAGTATTTGCCGTCATAATACGAGGTATCCCAAATATAGGGCGGAAATTGATCAATCCGCTGCAACGAGTCATAGGGATTGTCTGCCTGAGCCAGTCGTTCGGGCGGGGCTTCCAACAACGAGGGCGATCGTTGAAACAAAGCCTGGGTAAGCAGCTGATAATGTTGTTTGAAAATATAATCTTCCTGCCGCAGGTTTCCCTTTTGAACTGCGTCAGAAAAATCGGGATAGGTCGTTACCATCGAAGCAGTCAAAACAACAGTCTGCATCAATGCCAAAAAAGCAAACGCAGCTTTTTGCTTCCAGTCCGCTGAATCATAGGGCGCCAGCCAGAGCGCTGAACCGGGCATGAGCGCCTGAATTGCCAACAGCGCCAACAATAACAAGCCAGCTCTTAATAGATTGAATGTGACCGGTAGTGCCTGGTTGAGCTTCCCCCTGATCGGGGATCGCAGGGATTTTTCCAGCTTGAGTTGGATCCCTTTAACCGGTTTGCTCGGATATAGTGCGATTGTCATACTGTGGGGAATGCCACCGATCAGCTCGAATGACTGTGTCGTTCCGGCGAGCAGCCCATCCTGCTCAATCAGCAGAGACCCTTTTACTTTCTTTCCTTCAACCAACGGCAGGTCAAGCTGAAGATTCCGCAGTTCATCAGGGAAATACACTGAATCGGATGAATGGAATACCGTTTGCGCTTTCCCATCACCAGTGGATGTCTGATCCTCCACCCATACAAATTCGATGGGCAAATCCCGTTCAGATACGCCAATCAACTCAAATGAACGGGTATTAAATAAGAATACCTCAGCTAAAATGGCGATGAGCAGCGTTGCGACGATCCTGAAAATGGTGTTTTTGAAAGGTGTTCGCATAGAGGAAATTATAATGGATGCTTACTCTTGTTCCCGAAAAGGATCTGTCGAGCATTTTCAGAAATAAAGAGAGAGATGATGGAAATCTCATCTCTCTCATTTTGTAATTTTAGAGGGTTTATTCCTCTTTTTTCGCTTCCGGCATTACAACCCGCAGGTGCAGGTCCCGCAATTGGTTTTCCATTGCCTCAGAAGGAGCACCGCTCATCATATCACGCGCAGCGTTGTTCTTCGGGAAGGCAATCACTTCACGGATGTTGGGTTCTTCCGCCAGAATCATTACGTAGCGGTCAACACCTGGAGCAATGCCGCCATGAGGAGGAGCACCATATTCAAAGGCATCCATAATCTGATGGAAGCGTTCACGGGCAACCTCACGGGGAAGTCCTATCAGGTCAAAAACTTTTTCCTGCAGCGCACGCTCATGGATTCTGATCGAGCCTGACGCCAGTTCGTAGTTGTTGAGAACCATGTCATACTGGTCGCCGCGCACCTTGCCGGGGTCAGTCTCCAATAACGCCATGTCCTCTTTCTTGGGACGGGTAAACGGGTGATGGGTAGCGTCCCAGCGTTTTTCATCTTCCGACCATTCAAACAGCGGAAAATCGACAATCCAGCAAAACGCCAACACGTCGTTATCACGCAGTCCCAGTCGTTCTCCCAGCATTACGCGTAAGCGTGCCAGGCTGTCATATACCACCGAAAGATTGCTGTCAGCAACGAACAACAGCAGGTCACCTTTTTCAGCGTCCATCTTCTTCAGGATGCCAGCCCAGTCATCATCGTTGAGGAACTTGCGGAAAGTAGAACTCTCTTCGCCAGTTTCGCTGATTTTGATATAGGCAAGCCCTTTTGCACCCCACAGCCTGACCTGTTCGGTCAGTTCATCGATTTGACGACGGGTGTAATTCGCCAACCCTTTGGCATTGATCCCGCGAACTGAACCGCCATCGGCGATTGCGTTGACAAACACCGAGAAGCCGCAGTTTTTGGCAATATCGCTGATATCGACCAGCTCCATGCCAAAGCGCATATCAGGCGCGTCTTTCCCAAAACGATCCATCGCTTCCTGATAGGTCAGCTTCGGCCATGGTTCATATAGAATTCGCTTGTGTGGAGTCACCGCTTTGCTCATCTTGGTGAACAGGTCTTCCAGAAGGTCAAGAATATCATCGCGTTCGACAAAAGACATTTCCATGTCCAACTGGGTGAATTCCGGCTGACGATCACCGCGCTGATCCTCATCGCGGAAGCAACGGGCAATCTGGAAGTATTTCTCCATGCCAGCAACCTGCAACAGTTGCTTCAACTGCTGTGGGCTCTGTGGCAGAGCATAAAACTGTCCTGGGTAAATCCGGGAGGGAACGAGATAATCACGCGCGCCTTCTGGTGTGGTTTTGAACATGATCGGCGTTTCGATTTCTAGAAAACCTTTCTCATCCAGATAATCGCGCATATATTTGATAATCTTGTGGCGCAGAATGATGTTCTTCTGCATCCTTTCGCGGCGAAGATCCAGGAATCGATATTTCAAACGGATCGATTCATCCGTGTTCTCCTCTTTGTTAATCGAGAATGGCAGTGGTTTGCAGGTATTCAATACGGTGATTTTGGCAGCATGGACTTCGATCTCACCGGTATCCATATTTGGGTTGACCGCTTCAGGAGGACGGGCATTGACCTGACCTTCAATTTGCAGAACAAATTCATTGCGGATTTCGGACACAATCTGTGCTAAATCTTTCGATTCCTCAGGATTGATCACGACCTGAGTCAAGCCAAACCGGTCACGCAAATCAACAAAATATACCCCGCCATGATCGCGGTAACGATGAACCCAACCAGCCAAAGTTATCGTTTTCCCCACATCAGATTTTCGGAGTTCACCACATGAATGAGTTTTATACATCAGTCCCTCTCTCTCATTGCCATTCCTGCTTTTCAGGCAGCCTGTTTTTTTCAACTTTGACCAATCATTATAATCCGTTTCGGGTGAAAGCGAACGCAAACGTCGCTCCCTGTGACCAAACGTGGCGTTAAAAAAGAATCGGATGCGAACATCCGATTCTACAAAGCTCAATCCTGTTTTAGTCAGTTTACAATACCTGGGAATCTGATCGTACAATATACTTCATTTCCCTGAACAATCCCCCAATCCATTGTATAGCTGCCTGACATAGGTGGCATA
>JAAZKE010000103.1 GCA_012799995.1 Chloroflexota bacterium
GCCTATAACCACCCATGGAGAACCTATGGAAAGAAGCTAAATAGTAAACCTGTTTTGACAACTATGATTACCAATTAGGACATTTCTAACTTGCCAGCAATAGGACATTTCTATTTAGCCTTGACATGCCATCAAAAACTTCATTTTTTTGCCTATGTTAGACTTACAATCAGGGAAATCTTCTGATGAAAAGGAACTGGAGGCAGAAAATGATACGTTTTCGCACAATAAGCTTCATAAGCCTACTTCTCCTGACACTAATCGGGTCAGGTTGCAACAACATTCCAAAGGCACCGACTGCCACCCCGACGATGAGCGAGGCCGAAATGATGGAAGCTGCACAAGCGACCGCACTGGCGATTTTCAGTATGACACAAACACAAGATGCGATATTGAATCCATCGGCAACGCCTGAACCGACCGCTACATCAACCCCTCTGGCACCACCGACCATTCCTGCCCCGGTTATTCCCCCAACCTCGACAGCTGAAACCAAGCCTTATCTCTCGGTAGGATATAAGAGCTGTTACATCTCCAAAGATGGTGTGGAAGGGTATAACTGGGTTCCATATGATCGCCTATACGTCGAAGTTTGTTATACCAACAACGGCAGTGGAACCTGGAACCAGAACTATTATGCGCAGGTAACGCGCAATGACGGCGGAAACACCTCTCCGCTTTCCGTTCCGCTGGGGAAAAATGTTGGTCCGGGGGAAAAAGCCTGTTTCAGCTTCAACCAGAATATGGCTGGATATGAATTAGGAGAACATTACTCAGTTTTTGCGCTTACGACGGATTCCGGCGCTATTATGAACGAAGGATATAAAGCTTGTTACTGGACTGTTTATTAAAGGCAGGGATTTATGGATCGCTATAAGAAAATTGGCTGGTTATTTTTATTTGCGGTATTTTTGATTGCGGTGCAGGCTTTGACGGTACAGCCGCAACTGAGCCCTGATGAACAAAGTGTGATTGTCAACGCAGTTGTTCAGACGATCAATCCGGAAGCGCTTGCAGCATCGATTGCACAGACAGTTGAAGCGAAGGTGATGGCGAATCTGGGAGCTGCTCCGGTTGCAACAATGACGATGACGCCTGAGCCAGCTGCGGTAAATGGTACTGCACCATCGGTTACACCCGAGTCCTATGTCGGATTACATGCTAAATTTGTCAATTCCTATGCATACACAGTGGGCGGCGACAGTGGCACGGAAAAGACCTTTGAAACAGAATATACCCCCAACACGCTGTTCACCTTTGATGTCGTATTTGAAAATGATGGAACTTTCAACTGGCCGCCACTGGTTGAAATGCGCAATACCGGGTCGGTCAGCACCTATACTGGGCATCGTCCCAACGTGATTGTGGATACCAGCAGCAATCCGGTCGAACCCGGTGAGCGTCAGGGGTTTTCGATCTCAGCGCATGGGAGTGAGGAATTGGGATACCATACCTTCTATTTTCAGCTGTTTGATGCGCAATCCGGCGTCCCAATTCCAGGCGGATACGGATATTTTAGTTATTTGGCAAAATAGGACGATCGCTATTCGTCTTAACTAAAAAGTGAGGAGAAATATGAAAAAAAGCTACCTGTTGATCTTTGTCTTGATATTGTCTGCTCTTGTTTTCAGTGCCGCTTTCGCACAAAAAGACGATGCACCGATAGATACAGAGGAGGACTGGGCTGATTATTATAATTCTTTTGATCGCTGCTATCAGTTGATGGATGAGTACAGTGAGGATTTGCAGCCATACCTGGATGGGAAAGCACCGATTGATTCCCTGAAATGGAAAAATCTGCGACAGGATCTGCGTTGGGATGTCGCTGTGACCTGCGGTTATATTATGTCCGTTATTGAACCTGACGAATGGTCAGACTATACTTCTGAATTACTCTATTCCTCCTACTATCAGTTGATGGGAGTTGAGTTCACCATCCAGAGTATCCAGAATAAAAATGACCCAGATCTTTTATCGCTGGCAGAGCAGATGTTCAAAGCTTCGATGGATCTGAAAACGAAAATTCCGTAACGATAAAAAGCTGCTGTTGTACGAATTCGCAGGCTCCTTGTTTTTAAAGGAGCCTGTTGTGTTTATCATGCCAATTACGTATTGCCTCATAATAAAACGTCACTGAACTGGGTATGGTTGCCTCATAATTGACGTCACCGAGCAATCTTTAAGATTCGTGCAGTATAGTTGTTTTTCATCTCCAATAATTCAACCGGATCCA
>JAAZKE010000104.1 GCA_012799995.1 Chloroflexota bacterium
AAACGATCAGCAGATTATCGGGTTGACGCCCATCGGGCGACTGGAGAAAAGATGTAGGGGCGACAATGCGGTCTGAAAGACCGGGCGTCGCCAGTTCACCCCACGGACGAAAAAGGGATTCTATCAGGAAACATACCTGATCAATCACGCCCCTCATCACCAAACAGGTTTGCTGCAATCCTATGGCACTGCTCCAGAGGCAGAATGCCCGCAGCGCTCAGTTTTTCCAGGCTCTGTGCCATATAGAAAGTGGCACGGGCATTATTCAGGTTGTCTGAAACGCTAATGTCATCTCCGAACACCTGAATCCGAGCTTCAGCATTTAACGCCGGACGGGTCGCCGCTGCCCGCAGCAACACCTGCCTCAGAACCCGTTGGATCAGCTGGATCATGAACTGCTGGCGCTGTTCAAAATGGCGGTAAGTTGACTCTCCGGAAGACTCAGCGCTGGCTTTGTTCTCAGATTCCGGTTCAGCCAGAAAGTGAAGCGGGATGCCCGCACCGGCAGCGATCATCTTCTTCAATGCCAATCCGTCCTGATTGGCATCGTTGCTCTCCAACCGCGGCGAAAGCACCTCCCAGTTTTCATTCTCGTTGGTAACCAGAATGGACCCCGGTTCAGGCGGAATAGCGTTCAGCTGGCGCTGCCGTTGCACGCGCTGTGCTTCACCGATCATGCGGCTTTTTACCACAAACAGGAAACTGTTGCGGTAGCGATTGAGACGCGCGCGGTCCTCCAGCCAGTTCGAATAGCGGCTGATCCATTTGAGCAGCGGCGCCAGGTCCGGTTCACCCCACTGATACCCGATCGGACGATTGACTGCAAAATGCAGCATTGCCGGCTCCGGGTTGGGCAGATCAAAGGAAGCGGCAGGGATTGTCTCTTCGCCTGGAAATCCAGCCGAAGTCCCGTTTGAAAACCCATTGCGGCGGATGCGGAAGTTTACCAGCTGTTCGCTGTCATTCTCACGGGCGTTAATCTCGCTCACACTTTCTGCAGGAATGGCGCGGACATAACTCATGCCGCTCAAATCGGTTGAAAACAGAATAAAAAGATTCCCGCTGCGACACAGCTCCTCGCACCACTCCTTAACCCGCAATTCCATTTGGTTGTAGGGATGGTTCCAGAATTGCATCAGCATTTCCTGAACCTGCTCATCCTCACATTGAATGCGAAATCCTTTTCCAATCACATATTGAGAGGTGATTGAGACAATCCGTCGCGCAATCGGATTTTCCTTCCAAGCCCGACGGGATTCCTGCATTGTTCGCTGGACTGACCAGTCAACCAGCCGCTGCGTGGAGCTCTCCAGTGGCTGAAACTCTTCTTCTATTGGCAGGCTGCTCTCCACCCCCAGCCAGCGCCGGAATATATTTTTCATCAAAGCTCGCTTCATATCTTCTCCACTCCTTTTAAGGTTCATCGTAGCGGATTTCTCGCTCAAAAAAGCCCTGCCAAAATCAGCAGGGGCAGTACTGTTGTTATTTTTGTCATCCTCAAATAGTCAAATGTAATAACTTTGCAAATCGGATATATTGCATCTTGACATACTATATCACATATACTATCATAAAAGCGGAGGTAGGAAATGAGAAACGAAATCGATGCCAGTTATGTATCTAACATCACTTCCGACTTGAAGCGTGGCTTGATCTCCGTTGCTGTGCTCAGCAAACTGAAAAAAGAAAAATATGGCTACGTTCTGCAAAAGGAATTGTCGGAGGCAGGGCTGGAAGTGGAGCAGGGCACCTTATACCCGCTGCTCCGCAGAATGGAAGCCCAGGGATTTTTAAAATCGGACTGGCGCATTGAGGAAGATACCAAACCGCGCCGCTACTATATCACCAGCCCGGAAGGCGAAGAAGCGTTGATAGACCTCATTGCCGAATGGGACTCACTTGTGAAAACTATGGACGGAATCATCCATTAGAAAGAGGTAATCATGGAATATGTTGAGCGTTATTTATCTGAATTAAGGTACTTGTTACCTGCCGAAAACCGCGAAGATGTTGTGAAAGAAACCCGTTCAATTCTGGAAGATATGATCCAGGATAAAGCCGAACAGGAAAATCGCCAGCCGGATGAGCAACTGGTGCTTGAGGTGCTGCAGGCTTTTGGTTCGCCAGGCAGGATTGCCGAATCCTATCGTCCCCAACAATACTTAATCGGGCCGGAATTATACCCAACCTACATTCAGGTGTTGAAAATCGTCGCTCTTGTTTTCATCGTCCTGGCATTAATCGGCAATATGATTCCGATCTTAACCGACACATACATCCCCGCAACCCTCAACGAAGTGATACGCGAAAGCAGGGATGTGACCGTTGATGTGATCAGTGCAATCTTTAGGGGTTTTTTTGAAGGCGCTTTCAGCGCAATCGCTCAGGTTACGATTCTGTTCGGCATATTGGAAAGAATCTTGCCAAATCTGAGAAAAAAGAGCAGGGAAGATGAGAAAGCGGTTTGGGATCCCAGAAAGTTATCGCCAGTCAAAGATAAGGATCGCATATCCCTCTCTGATATCGCAATCGATCTGATCATTATCTCCGTGCTCCTGCTGTTGATCAACGTTACACCCAAAGCCCTTGTCTTTCTCTCGCTGAAAGGATCCGAAATCACCGTGATCGGCAGGGCATCGCAAACCTGGTACAACTGGGTCCCGTGGCTGAATGGGTATCTGGTACTCTCTTTCCTGCTGACTATATATATGCTGATCAAGCAGCGCTACACATCATTGATTCGCGTCTTGAACATCATATTGAACGCCATTGCCATGATCATGACCGGGCTGATGATCAGCGGACCATCCCTGCTGTCAAAAGAGGAAGAGGTATTCTCATCTGGTCTCATCAATGGTGCTCATGTTGATCTCGGCATCGCAGTCCTGGGCGTCATGCTGATCATTTTTTTCGCCATCGATACCGTCAAACATTTTATAAAACTGGTGAAAACATCATAAACTCATTCATCCTGTATACAAAACAGAGCGCTTTTACACAAAGCGCTCTGTCCTTTTCAGATAGTTGAATATTTATCCGGCGATCAGATCGTCAATTAATTCATTCAATTTTGCCTCAGACAGTGTCCCGGAGTGGCGATGTTTCACTTCACCGTTCTTGACAAACAGTAAAGTCGGAATTGAGCTCACGCGATATTCCATCGCCCGTTGGCTGTTCTCATCCGTATTAACTTTTGCCACAATGATCTTTCCGGCATATTCCTTGGCAGCTTTGTCCATCAATGGCAACACCATGCGGCAGGGGCCACACCAGGAAGCCCAAAAATCGACTACAACCGGCAACTCTGATTGCAAAACTGCTTTGTCAAATCCTTCATCATTCACATGAATCGGTTCATCTATCATGATATTTTTCCTTTCGTTAGTTCCTTTTTCGTTATTTTACCTGAATCCTAAGCCTGTAAATTTATTTAATGAATTTCTAACAGAAATGTCACACTTACCCCATAAGACAGGGAAACAATCGCATCATATTCTCATGGACAGATCGTTCCACATCTTCAATCGAACACTGTTTCAGCTCGGCAACCTGCTTTCCGATCAAGGGAATATGGCTTGGCTCGTTCCGGGCGCCCCGAAAAGGGATTGGCGTCAAGTACGGGGCATCAGTCTCAAGCAGAATACGATCCAGCGGCACTTCACGCACCACCGCGTTGCGCCGCCCGCTTTTATAAGTAATAGCCCCGCCCAGTCCGATCAGGAAGCCGGCTTCCAACACCTGTTGCAGCTCTTCAGTAGATTCATCAAAAGCATGGAACACCCCGGTCAGCTTCCCCTCCGCCCGCTCCATCGCAGCCCGAATCAACGGAAACAGCTGCTCAAAAGCGCGTCTGCAATGGAGCAAAACAGGCAGTTCCATCTCAACAGCCAATGCGAGCTGCATTTCCAACGATTCTATTTGCCTTTCCAGCGGGCAATAATCCCGATAGGTGTCCAACCCAATTTCCCCGATAGCCAGACACTTTGAATGAGCAGCCAACTCGCGCAACCTGTCAATCAGACGGGGGGAAAAATCCGCCGAGCTGTTGGGATGAATCCCACAGGCAAAAAAGATGGCCTCGTTATCCTCAGCCATCTTCATCGCCAGTTCACTTGTCGCTAAATCAATTCCCGGCACCAGAATCCGTCTTACACCGGCTGCCTCAGCGCGTTCAAGCACCAGCGGCAGATCAGCATCGAATTCCGGCAGGTTCAAATGACAGTGCGAGTCACTCCAAAACAGGTCAGTCTTCGATTCCTGCAACCCGCAATCCATCCTGCAAAATACCATCCACAGCTGATTCCTTTGTGGTCTCTGTGTAAACGCGGATAATCGGTTCAGTACCGGAGAAGCGGATCAGCATCCAGCCGCCATCTTCCATGCTGAACTTGAAGCCATCAGTAGTATCCAGCCCTGTCACTTTCAGCCCGCCCAAGGTTTCCGGTTTGGCGCTGAGAATCTTTTCAATCTTCTCTTTGCGGTCTCCTTTGAAATAGGTGTCAATTCGCTTGTAATAGTGAGTGCCAACCATTTCAAACAACCATTTCAGCAATTCAGAAGGCTTTTTGCCTGTCTTAACCATGAAATCCAGGAAATACAGATTCGCCAGGATGCCATCGCGTTCAGGAACATTGCCACGGAATGCATAGCCACCGGACTCTTCGCCGCCGATGATCGCATTCGTTTCAGTAAATTTGGGTGCCACATATTTGAAGCCGACACCGGTTTCGTAAATCGGCAAATCGTATTTCTTTGCCAGTTTGTTGAGCATGTTGGTGGTCGAAAGGGTTTTCACGATCGCGCCGCGTTCTCCTTTGATTTCGATCAGGTACAGCGTCAGCAGCGCCATAACCTGCAGCTGATTGAGGAACACGCCATTTTCATCACCCAGGCCACAACGATCAGCATCGCCATCGGTGATCAGCAATACATCAGCGCCCAATTCCACGGTCTTCTGCAATCCTACGTCAATGTTCGGCTGGATCGGTTCCGGCCGTTTCATCTCCGGGAAAAGCGGATTTCGCTCTGCATGGATTTCAATTACCTCGGTTTTGTCGCCAGCCAGCAGCCGGGTAAACCAGCCCGCGCCATTGCCCCACATTGGGTCTACCAGAATCTTCAAACCGGCTTTTCGAATCGGCTCCAGATCGATCAAATCGCGCAGATGGGTAATGTAGTTTACCGATGCATCAAAATATTCGACCATACCTTTTGCCAGCGCTTCTGTCAGCGGCATTCGTTTAACGTTGCTCATCTGGTCCGGAATCCCGGCTTCAATCTCAAGCAAACCTTCCGGATCAATCGCGCCACCGGTTGCATCTCTTACTTTGAAACCGTTATCCGTAGATGGGTTATGAGAAGCGGTAATGTTGATTGCGCCCAACCCTTTTTTGTCAACTACAGCATAGGAAATAACCGGCGTGGGTGTTGCTCCGGACGTTAACAACACTTTGAAGCCGTTCCCCGCTAATACTTCCGCACAGGCAGCAGCGAAGTTTTCTGAATGAAATCGCATGTCATAACCGATGATGACCGGCGCATCCGTTTTTCCTCTTTTCATCAAATAATTAGCAAAACCCTGCGCACAACGGCGGCAACTATCAAAGGTGTATTCTTCCGCAATATACCCACGCCACCCGTCAGTCCCGAACTTAATTTGCTGGCTCATAGAAATTCCTCCAATCACTTATATCATTTATGTGGTGAATTGATTTTCACAATATTATACATTGATGTACTCATTATCCGCTTGTTTCCCTGGAAATCTCAACCATCTCCGACAAATTAAAATTTCCCTTAAATTAAACCTGGATCAGCTTGCAATACTATAATAACAGTTGCATAAGCGTTGCCATAAATTCAGGTCTGACGCTTAATTTAAGGAGACAGAGTTGATAACGATCACCGACCAGGCCAGAGATTG
The DNA here is from genome assembly GCA_012799995.1 of Chloroflexota bacterium. Classification (GTDB taxonomy): domain Bacteria; phylum Chloroflexota; class Anaerolineae; order Anaerolineales; family Anaerolineaceae; genus Flexilinea. Next base: position 5,924 of record JAAZKE010000104.1, read on the forward strand.
GCTCACCAGCAAAGGACATAAGGAATTATGGCTGATGGTTCAGAGCACCAGGTTGCGCTGCTGCAGTTCGTCCCGTACTGTGTACGCGGAAATCAGCTTTCAGCCGCCTGCAGAGCTGACCGAAGTCCGCTCGCTTGATCTCGATGGAATCATGGTTCACTACCCGGCGAACCTTGAAATTTTTGAAAAGCGCAATATCACACTGGATTTGAAATCAACGCTGGGATTCAAGCAGATCATCGCCCAGGGAGTCTCGGACAGCGAGTTTTACGTCCAATAGGGAAGGTGAACAGACCGGGGAACCTCCCCAACTTTCGAAGAATTGCCACAGGTAAAAAATGCTCAGCTTTCGCTGAGCATTTGATTTTCGTTATTCCTGAACCCGTTCAATTCGCGCACCTAAAGAGCGCATTTTTTCTTCCACCCGCTCGTATCCCCGCTCAATCTGGCGAATATTGCGGATCACCGATCTTCCGGGGACCGTCAGCGTCGCCAGCAGCAACGCCATACCGGCTCGAATGTCAGGCGACTCCAGTTTTTCCGGATAGAGTCTGGTCGGCCCCTGCACAATGCAGCGATGCGGGTCGCACAGCACAATCTGGGCACCCATTCCAACCAGCTTATCAGTGAAGTACATCCGGCTGGGGTACATCCAGTCATGGAACAGTGCAGTTCCCTGCACCTGCGTCGCAATCACAATTGCGATACTCATCAGGTCAGACGGGAACGCCGGCCACGGCATCACACTGAATTCAGGAATGGCGCCGCCGATATCAGGCTCAACGCTCATACGTTGGTTTTCCGGCACCAGAATGTCATTGCCAATCGTCTCCCAATGCACGCCAAGGCGGTTATAAACCAGCTTGACCATATCCAGATACTGGTTACCGGCATTGCGGATCAGGATCTCCCCATGCGTGACCACTGCTGCGCCAATGTAGCTTCCCACTTCAAGATAGTCAGGACCGATAGTGAATTCCGCACCATGCAAACGGTCAACCCCTTCAATCTTCAGTACATTGGAGCCAATTCCGCTGATTTTTGCGCCCATCAGATTCAGCAGCATGCACAATTCCTGCACATGCGGTTCAGAGGCGCAGTTGCGCAACGTTGAAACTCCCTCGGCCAGCGCACAAGCCATAATTGCGTTTTCGGTTGCGGTGACGCTGGCTTCATCCATCAGGATATCGGTGCCTTTCAGACGCCCTTTCACCTCAAAATGATATTGGCGGTCATAATAGGCATTGACACCTAATTTATTAAGCGCCAACAGATGCGTATCTACCCGCCGTCTGCCGATCACATCCCCGCCAGGAGGTGGGAGCACAAAACTGCCAACTCGGTTGACCAACGGCCCTGCCAGCAGGATTGAGGCGCGCACATTCTTGCATAGCGCCGGATCAAGGTCATTGATGCTGAGTTGATCAGCCTGAAACTTCCAGGAATGCGGAGTCAATTTCTCAATAGTAACGCCCAGACTGAGCATCAGCTTTTCCATCTCAAGGATGTCGCGGATCAGCGGCATATTATGCAAAATTACCGGCTCATCCGACATTAAAGTAGCACAAATCAGAGGCAACGCCGCATTTTTATTGCCTGAAGGAGTTACCTCGCCACGGAGCGGGATACCGCCATCGATAATAAATGAATCCAGCATATTGGGTTCCTTTTCACGTTTTTTCCTATTATAGCCCATCCACCTTGCCGGCCACAAAACCATCGGTCTTTGCGCTGAATCCAATCCTGCAAACATGAAGATTTTTGACAAAAAAAGCGATTTGTTTAACCTGGGGTAAAATTGTTCAAAATCGCTGCTTTGTATAGTTATTTCCATTTTGCATTCCGTTATGCGGAAAGGGGTGAGTCGTTATGATCGAAATTAGAAAAGTTGATACCGACAATAAAAAACAAGTCAAAGAATTCATTCAATTTCATTATGATCTCTATAAAGGGAACGAATTCTGGGTTCCGCCATTTCGCGGTGATGTTGGAATGATGCTGAACCGAAAAAAGCATCCATTTTACCTTCATTCCGAAGCGGATTTCTTCACTGCCTGGAAAAACGGCAAGATGGTTGGGCGAATTGCAGCGCTGATTAACCGACCTTTCAATGAATATCACAACGAGAAAGTCGTCAGCTTTTTCCTGTTTGACGCGGTCAACAAGCAGGAGGTGGTTGATGCGCTGTTTGATCAGGTGAAAAACTGGGGGCTTGAACGCGGCATGACGAAAATTGTCGGGCCAAAAGGTTTTTCATTGTTTGATGGCTACGGCATGTTGGTGAGCGGTTTCAATAAACGTCAGACGATGAATATGTCCGCTTACAACTTCCCATATTATCAAACGCTGGTCGAGAACTATGGCCTTCAGAAAGTCAATGACTTTCTGACGATGGGCTTCGATTTGAAGACCTATGAGATACCTGAAAAAGTCGTCCGCGTGGCTGAAATCGTGAAAAAACGCGGCGTCCTGCACGTACTCACTTTGAAATCACGCAAGGAGTTATACGCCCGTGCCCGCGAAATTGCCAGACTATACGCAAAAACCTTTGAAAACAACTGGGAGTATTTCCCGCTGATTGATGCCGAGATCGATTTCCTGATTGAGAACGTCATCAAGCTGGTCAGCCTCGACATGGTCAAGTTCATCACCAACACTGATGGCGATATGGTCGGCTTCCTCCTGACCTTCCCCGACATGTCAGCGGCCATGCAGCGCCATAACGGCTATCTCACTCCGTTCCTGATTGCGGATATGCTGATCGAAATGAAGCGCACCCGCAGTGCTGCACTGAATGGCGTAGGCATTCTGGAAGAATACCGCAACAAAGGCGGCGATGCGCTCCTGATGCACGAGATGTGGGGCATTCTCAAAGGATCCGGCAGGTTCGTCGATGGTGAGGCTGTCCAAATGGCTGAGAGTGCAAAGGAAGTCCAACGGGAAATGGCTGGTCTGGGGCTGAAACCGACCAAACGGCACCGCGTTTATCAAATGGAGATTGCTGAAGAAGCTGCTTCCTGAAGCCAGCCCTCTTTTCAAAATCCATGAATCCTTACGGAACCCGGCGTAACTACGGTATTTCGGTCAACCTGATTATCGGTCTGATCCTGTTGCTGGCGCTGCTGATTGGCATCAACATCTATGCAGTGCGCAACCTGGAGATTGGAGCCAGTTTTTACAGTTATTGGCTGTCTTCCCGGATTCTCTTCGCTCAGGGCGGCAACCCTTACGCACCCGAGTTGTTTGACCAGGTTCTTAACACCTACCCGAATGACCCAACAGTCAGCGGGTTCACCCTGCCGTTGTTTTCGGTCATTCCGGTAGTTTTGTTCTCGTTTATCAACCGGTTTGAAATCGCAATGGTGCTGTGGATGATCGTGCTGGAAGCCGCGCTGATTTTCGCCGGCATCAAAGCATTATCAGCATTCCGCATCAATAAAACCACCATTTCTCCGCCATTTTTTTACGGTCTGCTGCTGCTCAGTTACCCCGCGGTTCGCGCAGTTATGGACGGCGATATGGGAATCCTCTCGCTGATGTTTCTGTTCGTGGCGCTGGACGCGATGCGCATGGGAGAGGATGAATTCGCCGGCATCATGCTGGCGTTCGCCACTATGAAATTCAGCTTGACCACGCTGCCAATTCTCTGGATTTTGTTATGGAGCCTGTTCAATTACCGCCGCACGGTCATTGCCTGGTTTGGCATGGTGCTGGTGTTGTTAATCCTGATTGCCACGCTCTTCATGACTAATTGGATCATTGAATTTGTACGGGCAGTTATCTACTATTACAAGTATCTCAACCCGATCTACTTCAGTGTGCTGATTGAGAACTGGCAGCCGGAATTGGGCGGCAGGATCGGCTGGGCAATTTCCGGAATTCTGACCTTGATCATGTTCATCGAGTGGTTCATTAACCGGCGCGGTTCAATCATCGCTTTTGAATGGGTGACCGCACTGACGCTGACCCTCCTGTTTTTAATAGGCGTTCCCGCGCTTGGCAAAAACCTTTACCTGCTTTGGTTTCCATTGATTTTTATGCTTGACAAGATCAACTTGCGCTGGATCTCCTTCGGAAAATGGTTCAATCTGGTTGTTCTGCTGTTGTTTTTTGTCCTCCCCTGGATTATTCACCTGCCAATACAGACGAACTTCTCCTACCCGATTGATGTTACCAACATCATTTTTCCGTCCATTGGTGTGCTGTTGCTTTACTGGAATCGCTGGTGGACAATCCGGAGCGTCGTCCAACCCTATTAACTCCATAATTTATGGCAGCCATCCTTAAAACCAGACATCGGCTCGTATATGTTTCTACCCAGGACTTCTTCGCATAATCCATAACGTATAATAAAAACAATGACAGAAATAAACGAATATCGCTTTGAGACAGAATTAGATATCGGTGTCTATCGACAACCGGCGAACAAGCCATCACCCCGTTGGCTCGATTGGGAGTTTGTCGATAACGGACCTGGTATTTTTCGATTCCCGGAGACGGACTTAATGGGTGTGCGGGCGATCGGTATTGACGACACAACACTGCGGAAGTTGGTTGCCGAGCTGGAGCCAGCCAGTGGTCTGCGTTATCTTCATCTGGCGGAAAATCGCAACGTCACCGCCAGAGGATTGGCAGCGCTCGCTGCCCTTCCTATGATCACCTGCCTAAACATCAGCGCCTGTGATATTGACGATAAAGGTATGGCTTTTTTACAGAACCTGTCACAGCTGGAATGGCTGGATATTTCCTATTGCAACCGTCTCTCGGCGAACGCTGCCAGATATTTACAGAATCTAAACAGGTTGCGCTATTTAAATGTACAGGGAATTCCGAAAATAAACACTGGCGCTCGCAAGAAATTTGAGAAGAAAAACCTTGAAATTTACAGCGGTTAAACGACCATTGACCGAACAGGAAAAGTTAGGTACGCTAAATGCGATTAAAATGAAATGAAGTGAGAGTGAAAAAGGGGATTGGGAATGATTCAACTGGAATCATATGACCCATATACGGATCGCAAAGGAAACGATGAGAATCGCAGCGCAGAAGCGGGAACCCGACGCATGTTGCGCAAAGACGCCATTTTAACGGTAGTGATCGATACCGTCACCTCGTTGCTGCGCTCGAATCCCGGCCAGACCGCTGCCAGCATCTCCTATTACACACTGTTCTCGCTCTTCCCCATGTTGCTGTTCAGCATCATTATTCTGTCCTATTTCATGGAAACCACCACTGTCTATCATGAATTTCTGTCAATATTCCAGAACGTTTTCCCGGGACAGGAAAGATTTGTCATTGAGAATTTGCAGAATATTATGAGCCGACGAACCGCCACCGGAATCACTGCAGCGATCACGCTGTTATGGTCGGGTTCAGGAGCATTCACCAGCGTCATCAGCAACATTCAAAAAGCCTGGCCAGAATCGCGCGGTCGCGGATACTTTGTTAATCGCGCCTTTGCGATGGTGGGGATCATTCTGCTGCTGGCTGTCCTGATTGTGATCGTCTTTGGTACTGTGGCTGTAGAAATTACTGAAGTCGTGCCGGTTATCAACCTCAACTTTGACCTTAGCAAGGTATTGAGAGTAATTTTCAATCTGATTTTCAGTTACGTTCTACCGGTGCTGCTGCTCTACACCATGTTCTTCCTGCTTTATTATTACGTGCCGGCCGCTCATGTTGACCGCCAGGCAGCTGTCATTGGGTCGTGGACGGCTGCGATTCTTATCCGACTTTTTATCTTCTTTTTCAGTATATTCATCCTCAGCCCTTTCAACCGTTATGACGTGATTTATGGATCCCTGACGGTGATCATGTTGTTCCTGCTCGAAGTATTCTTGATAGCATACATCCTGATCTTCTGTGCCCATCTGGTGGCTGCGATCACGCACTACAAAGTGAAAAGACTGGTGCCGGAACCAGATCAGGAAGAATATCTACTCCAGCCGGTTCCATCAGCGCACAACCATGGGCCCAGCCAACCGCACCTTTCCAATCAGGCGCAGAATGCTGCCGCGGGTTCAAAACGCAGCGCCATGCTTCGGCAAAAAGCCCGCGATATCACTTTTTCCGTTGCAGGTTTGATCCCGGGACTACGGAAAAGATTGAGCGGATTGGTAGCACACAAAAACTGGCCGGCAATAAAAACCGCCATTGGCGATTTTTTCAACAGTTTGTTCCGCTGGAAATAAAGGTTTTCTAAAAGGATGAAAGGATTTTCCATGTCAGATTTTAACGAAAAGAACCTGCACAGCGACCCTGAGGAAATGGAATCGACTGAAATCCGGCGTGAAAAGCAAAAACCCGCCAGCCAATATAACCCTGCCTTAACTGAGGTTCTCGGCTCCGAAATGATATATAACGCGCACGTTTTTGACGTGTCAAAACTGACCGTAAAGCTGCCCAATGGCAAGGTTCGGAAATACGACCTGGTGGAGCACGTGCCGGCAGTGGTGATCATCCCTGTCACTGATGAAGGATTGATCCTGTTCGTGAAGCAATATCGCGTCGGGGCACGCAAAGTGATGTTGGAGCTGCCAGCCGGAATCTTAAATGGGGAATCAGGAAATGAGGATCCACTTCAGGCTGCAGACCGCGAATGCAGGGAAGAAACCGGATATGAAGCCAGTTCGCTGAAACGGATTGGCGGGTTTTTCATGACGCCGGGCTATTGCACCGAATATATTCATGTTTACCTGGCGACCGAATTATGGCCCAACCCATTGCCGCAAGATGATGATGAATTTCTGAACATCGAAGGTATCCCGATCGAAGAGGTCTATCAGATGGCAGAAAGCGGGATGCTGGATGATGCAAAAACCATCGCCGCACTGATGATCGCACAACCATATATTCGTTAAAAATATTTCGGAAGAAAAGTTTCTTTTTTCCCTTCTATTTATGACGTTTTTTATTAAGTATTTGAGGTACAATAATGGTGAGCAATTTTGCTGATGTACTTCGCTGCCTGTTGCTCGAAAAACACGCCTTTTGACGCGTTTTGTAAGATCAGGTAGCTCGCAAACAAAATCATAGAGATCAACAGGAGAATAACATATGGCTAAAAATTTTGTCACGATAGATGCCAACGAAGCTGTCGCCTATGTGGCGTATCGCATGAATGAAGTAATCGCAATTTACCCGATCACTCCATCTTCCTCAATGGGCGAGCATGCGGACGAATGGGCAGCCAGGAATGTGAAAAATCTGTGGGGTACCGTTCCGAGCATTATGGAAATGCAGTCCGAAGGCGGCGCTGCTGGCGCTGTTCACGGTGCATTGACCACCGGTGCATTGACCACCACATTCACAGCTTCCCAGGGGCTGTTGTTGATGATCCCCAACATGTACAAGATTGCCGGCGAATTAACATCAACCGTTTTCCACGTCACCGCACGCTCCTTAGCAACTCACGCGCTGTCCATCTTTGGTGATCACAGTGATGTGATGGCAACCCGCCAGACCGGTTTTGCGCTGATCGCTTCGAACTCTGTGCAGGAAGCACAGGACTTCGCAATGATTGCCCATCTGGCAACACTGAAGACCCGCGTTCCATTCCTGCATTTCTTCGATGGTTTCCGAACTTCACACGAAATCAACAAGATCGAGCAACTCGATGAAGCCGAAATGAAGAAACTGGTAGATGATTCATTAATCTTTGAACATCGCAAACGCGGTCTGAACCCGAATCATCCCGTAATTCGTGGAACTGCCCAGAACCCGGATATGTACTTCCAGGGTCGCGAAGCCTCCGAAAAATATTACATCGCAACCCCTGGCCTTGTTCAGGAAACGATGGATGAATTTGGCAAGGTTACCGGTCGCAATTACAAACTCTTTGATTACTACGGTGCTGAAAATGCTGAACACGTGGTCGTTGCGATGGGCTCTGGCGTAGAAACCGTTGCAGAAACCGCCAAATATCTGAACAGTAAAGGCGCAAAACTGGGCGTCATTGCTGTTCGCCTGTATCGTCCGTTCCATGTTGAATCCTTCCTGAAGGCGTTGCCGAAGACCGTCAAGAAAATCTGCGTCCTCGACCGCACCAAGGAACCCGGTTCAGCTGGCGAACCACTTTATCTGGACGTCATCACCGCCCTCAACGAAGGTATCGTCAATGGCAAAGCGCCGTTCAAGAACATGCCTGCTGTTATCGGCGGTCGCTATGGAATGGGTTCAAAAGACTTTACCCCAGCAATGGCAAAAGCTGTGTTTGACGAAGTCGCAAAAACTGATCCCAAGAATCACTTCGTCGTCGGTATCAATGATGACGTTACCCACAACAGTCTGGATTATGACCGTGATTTCCTGCTTCCGGAAGAAAAAACCGTCCGCTGCATGTTCTTCGGTCTGGGTTCAGACGGTACCGTCGGTGCCAACAAGAACTCCATCAAAATCATTGGCGAAGAGACCAACAACTATGCGCAAGGTTACTTCGAATATGACTCGAAGAAATCCGGTTCAACCACAACCAGTCACCTGCGCTTTGGTCCGGAACCGATCCGCGCTCCGTATCTGATTGGTGAGAATGATGCCAACTTCCTGGCACTGCATATGTTCACCTTCCTCGACAAGCTGGACATCACCCGCTTCGCCGCTCCTGGCGCAGTATTCCTGCTCAACTCAATTTATGGACCGGACGAAGTATGGGACCACCTGCCAATTGAGACCCAGGAAGCGATCATCGCCAAGAAACTGAAATTCTATGTGATCGATGCCTTCGCTGTCGCTAACAAGACCGGTATGGGTGGTCGTATCAACACCATCATGCAGACCTGTTTCTTCGCGATCTCCGGTGTATTGCCGCGCGATGAAGCAATTGCCAAGATTAAAGAAGCGATTGAAAAGACATACGGTAATAAGGGTGACAAAGTCGTCGCTCAGAACTTTGCCGCGGTCGATTCCTCACTTGCGAACCTGTTTGAGGTGGAATATCCGAAGGAAGTCACCAGCAAGATCAAGCAGCTGTCAGCAGTTCCTGCGGAAGCGCCTGAATTCGTCCACAAAGTAATCGCTCCGATGATCGCCGCCAAAGGTGACTCAGTGCCGGTCTCTGCAGTTCCGGTGGATGGCACCTATCCAGTTGCAACCTCACAGTGGGAAAAACGAAACATTACACTGGAAACCCCGGTTTGGGATCCCAACGCCTGTATCCAGTGCGGCAAGTGCTCAATCGTCTGCCCGCATGCAGTAATTCGTCAAAAAGTCTATGATGAAAAATATCTGGATAAAGCACCGAAGACCTTCAAATCTGCCGACGCCAAAGGCTTCAAAGAATTCCCTGGTGCAAAATTCACACTACAGATTTCAGTTGAGGACTGCACCGGTTGTGGTTTGTGCATAGAAGCCTGCCCTGTCAAGAACAAAGAAGATGCAACTAAAAAAGCAATCAATATGGCTGATCAGATTCCGCTGCGCGAAACAGAATCTGCCAACTGGAAATTCTTCCTTGGCATTCCGGATCCGGATCGCTCCAAGATCAACCCAGCTTCTGTCAAGATGTCCCAGCAGCTGCGCCCGCTGTTCGAATTCTCCGGCGCCTGCGCAGGTTGCGGCGAAACACCTTACGTCAAGCTCGTTTCCCAACTGTTCGGGGACCGCGCAATCATCGCCAATGCAACCGGCTGCTCCTCCATCTACAGTGGTAACCTGCCGACCACTCCGTACGCAGTCAACAACGAAGGACGCGGCCCGGCTTGGTCAAATAGCCTGTTCGAGGATAACGCTGAATTCGGTCTGGGTATGCGTCTGACGATCGACAAGCAAAATCAATATGCCAAAGAACTGCTGAACAGCCTCAAATCCGATATTGGCGAAAAACTGGTCAACGACATCCTTGAAGCTGATCAGAGCACTGAAGAAGGCATCAAATCTCAGCGCGCCCGTGTCGACGAACTGAAGAACAAGCTTGGCAAATCCAAAGATGCCAAGGCCATGAACCTGATCTCGGTTGCGGACTCCCTGGTCAAGAAGAGTGTCTGGATCATCGGTGGTGATGGCTGGGCATATGACATTGGATACGGTGGTTTGGATCATGTTCTCGCTTCCGGCAAGAACGTCAACGTCCTGGTGCTTGACACCGAGGTTTATTCCAACACCGGTGGCCAGGCTTCCAAGTCCACCCCGCTGGCAGCAGTAGCAAAATTTGCAGCCAAGGGGAAAGGTCTGCCAAAGAAAGATTTGGCATATATCGCCATGACATATGGTTACATCTATGTCGGCCAGGTTGCGTTGGGTGCGAATGACGCACAGGTCGTCCGTACCATGCTTGAGGCAGAAAAATTTGATGGTCCATCACTGATCATTGCCTACTCACACTGTATCAACCACGGTATCAACATGCGCTTGGGTCTGTCACAACAGAAGAAGGCAGTTGAGTCTGGTCACTGGCCGCTGTTCCGCTACAACCCGGACAAAATCGAACAAGGCGAAAATCCGCTGACCATCGATTCCAAGGATCCTTCAATCCCGATGGCAGAATATGCCTATGGCGAGAACCGCTATAAGATGCTGCTGAAGAGTGACGAAGCCCGCGCGGAAATGCTGATGAAAGAAGCTCAACTCGGCTCTGAACGTCGCTGGAAGCTCTACAAACAACTTGCCGATCTGAACTACGAAATGGGCAAGAAAAGCGAATAAATCTTCGCTTGAATAACTGATAAAAAAGGATCCTGCAAAAACAGGATCCTTTTTTATGTGTTGAGGGAACTTCCGTTTGCTTAATGCGTTTTAGAAGGGAAGGAGAACTTTATGATAAAAAATACTTTTAGCAAAACGATCTTGTTACTCTCAATTATTCTCATTTTTGGCATTGTTGGCACTGTCGCCGCTCAAGCTTTGGTCACCGTAAAAGTGCAATCCGTCTATAACGAAACGATCGGAAACTATTCTGCTGAAATTCAAACTCCACAAATCAGCGGGATGACCGACACTGCCATGCAGGATTCTCTCAACCGGGAATTCTCAGAATATGCAACCGAACTGGCGAAGGACTTCACAGCTGAAGCACTCGAAATTCAAAAAGAATATCCTGTTGACGGACCACATAAATGGGTTGAATATAAGCTTGAAACCGTTTATAACAACTCCAGCTATCTGGTTTTCTACGTGTACGAATTTTCAGCAGTCGGATCTTCAAACTATGTGGCGCAATATTTCACTATCGACAAAAATACCGGCAAATTGGTTTCGCTCGAAGAGATGACTGGCAACAGCAAAAACTATATGGAGCAGATTGAAAATTACATCTATAAACAGATGCGTGATGCTAACAATAGTGGCGACATGAAATACTGGATCGATGACGATGCCATCAACCAGAACTGGGGAAACGATATGGATTTGGTTTTCAGCAAGATAGAAGACAATCGACAGTACTATCTGAATGAAGCTGGCAACCTGGTGATCGCCTTCAATAAGTATGAAGTAGGTCCAGGAGCCATTGGCAGCCCTCAATTTGAGGTTCCCATGGATGTATTTCGCGACAATTAATATCGTTTTGCAAAACAGAAAAGCTCAGGCTTAATTACCTGATACTTTAAGACAAAAGCACCGCCAGGATAATTCCGGCGGTGCTGCTCATTTTTTTTAAAATCTGATTAATTAACTATCGATGGCTTGATTCAGCAATGCCAACAGCGCTTCAATCGTTACGCGCTCCTGTTTCATGCTGTCACGCTCGCAAAGGTTCAGTACATGTGCAAAAACATGCAAGGTCCTATGCTATTAACATCCATTCGAAAGAATCTGAATAGACAAGCGATTCACAGCCTATTCGCGGAAGACAATAAATATTTCGTCTTGTTCTCGTAAAAGGGTGGCTTTTACCCCAAACACTTCGTTTATTAATTCTTTCGTAAAAACAGAGTGGGGAGCACCATGAGCGCGAATGCAGCCTTTTGACAAAACATATATCTCGTCGCAATATCTGGCAGCAATATTTAAATCATGGATCGCAGAAATAATGGTACAGCCTGACTCTTTTACTATTCGCATCAATTGCAGCTGATACCTTATATCCAAATGATTTGTCGGCTCATCCAGGATCAAGCAGGGTGTTTGTTGAGCCAATGCGCGCGCCAGTATCACTCGTTGCTGTTCTCCACCGGATAAAGAAGAGAAGCTGCGCTCTTTGAAAGCTTCCATTCCTGTTGTTTTAAGCGCATCGTCTACAATCTGATAATCATGAGCATTATCACGATCCAATGCGTTTTTATGTGGCGCCCTTCCCATTAATACCATTTCCTGAACGGTAAAGTCAAAACCAGCCAGATTATGTTGTGCAACAACGGCGATTTTTTTTGCAGCTTCTTTGGCAGAGTAATTTCGCAGTGCAACATCATCAAGATAAATGGCACCTTTCGTCGGTTTCAGCACGCGGTAAATGCATTTTAATAATGTGCTTTTTCCACTGCCGTTTGGTCCGACAACTCCAATGAATCGCCCGCTCCTCGCGACTAAATCGACGCCTTTAAGTATTTCTTTCTTGTCAAATTGAACTTGTATGTTCTCAGCAGAAATTTCCATCGCTCTTATACTCCGAAGCTGTATTTTCGGCGTGCCATCAGATACACGAAGATCGGAGCGCCTATCATGGAAGTAAGGATACCGATCGGAAGTTCAGCACCTCGAATGATGACTCGACACAGCACGTCCGCCCATACGAGAAATATAGACCCGGTCAGCGCACAAATCGGCACCAGCGTACGGTGATCACTGCCAAAAATCATTCGAATTGCGTGTGGAATGATCAGCCCGACAAAGCCAATCATTCCTGCTGAATAAACCGATAATCCGACCATCAGCGCACTGACGAGCAGATAAAGAATCCTCCGTGTATACAAGTCGACACCAAGTGATATTGCAGCTTCATCGCCCAATAACATCAGATTCAGTGTACGAAACTGGCTCCAGAAAAAGATTGCACAAACAAACACAATCGGCACAACCACTGCGTTGATATTCCATTTGGCTGCTCCAAGACTGCCCATCGTCCAATTAACAAGTATCTGAATCCGATTGCTGTCATTGGCACGGTAGACAATAAAATTGGAAAATGCGGAACAGACTGCACTGAGCGCAGTTCCTGCCAATAACAGTTTTACAGCACTGGCTTTTCCTCCAACATTGGAGAGTGCGACAACTGCCAGCGAAATAATGAATGCGCCAATAAACGCCATCACGCCTACGGCATTTCCTCCGAACATTTTCCCCAGGCCAAGAAGCAATGCCAGAACTGCTCCCAGATATGAACCGGACGAAACTCCCAAAATATAAGGATCCGCCAGTGGATTCCGCACGATAGACTGCATGACAACACCGCTGATGGACAGCGCCATGCCTACCCCGACTGCCAGAACCAGCCGGGGAAGGCGAATCAACCATACTACATCATGAACGGCTCCTGTAGCCAGTTCGGCACTCCCTATACCAAACAGCTCATATAGAATAACCTTATAAACGTCGGTGAACGGAATTTGAACAGAACCGATAGTCACTGCCAACAGGATTGAAAGTCCCAAAACCAGCACCAGTACCGGCAGAACTATAGTATTAATACGTTTTTTCATGAATTTCAATCAAAAATCCCGGGGAAAAGTCCGTTCGCAATTGTGCGAATGCCATCTCCAGTTCTGACAGCCGGAGCGTAAATCTCGCCAAGCATAATCGTATAAACTCTCTTATTCTGAACAGCTTTCAGGCTTGCGAATGAAGGATCATCCAACAATTTTGCCAATTGTTCTTCCCGAATTGCATCACCGCCTTTATCCGGTCGAGGCATGTATTCGATGAATATAACATCGGGATTCTCATTGATGAGATCTTCTTTTCCCATATATCTTTCAGCTGATTGCATGACTTCTACGCCCATGTTGGCAAGAATGTCACCAGCAAGTTCTTTACCGAAATTACGAATCTCGGAGTCCCTAATTCTGATGATGGCAACGACCGGTTTTTCTTCTTCAGCTTCTACAGCTAAGCGTATAACAGCAAGATCATTCCGCATCTGGTCAACCAGCGCCTGGGCTTTCTCTTCAACATTGAATATTTTTCCGATGTTCAAGATGTCTGTAAACTCGTTTTCCATGAGGCGATTGCCGCCGGGGCGTGTGTTTGTGTTCATATATGTGTTCGTGCCGGATGAAATCCAGTAGTCCACATCACCCAACATTTTTTCACCAAATAATGAGCCCCAGCTGAAAATCAGGTCCGGGTTCATCATGATGACTGTTTCTTTGTCTGGAGCAAAGGAGGAGTCGTTATAGTTCATTTTTTCAAATCCAGCTTGCCATTCATCTTTGATCTTATTATCCAGCCCATAAGATGCGATGACATGATCTTCCAGTCCCAACGCAATCATGGTTTCAATGCTGCCTTGGTAGACCGCAAGCACCCGTTCCGGCGCTTTTTCAAACGTCAATGTTATTTCATCACCTGCATAATTGAAATTTGTGATCGTAACCGGATAGTGATCATCAGCGGATTCCTGCGCAAAGACAGTGAAACAAGAAAATAAAGCAATGATGATTGTCAATAATACAGGAACAAACAAATTTCTTTTCATGGTATTCCTCCAAAAATAAAATAAAAAAAAGCGCTAAGGTGGCAGCCTTAGCGCAATACTCGATAGGTAAACGGACATTCTATAAGAGTAACTCCGTATAGAACAGTGGCATCTTTTGATGTCGAAAAGTGCACTTATCTGCCATGCGGATGTATTCTGACTCAAACATCATCGCGTTGTTTCACCTTCCCAAAATCTCTTTCAGTGGTGGTTCATGAGAACCTTGAAAAACGCTCCGTTATTACAGCAGCGATCCTGTGCGGGAATTTCACCCGACTTCCTGTGCCCGTTATGCACACGATCCGCAAAACAATATTTAATTATTAAATTTTCTAAGCAGAAATCATATCACTCATCAAGATTTCTGTCAATTCAGGCTTCAATTTCTTTCAGCAAACGTTCGCATAGCGCTTCTATCGCTACGCGCTCCTGTTTCATGCTGTCACGTTCGCGCACGGTAACCGTGTTGTCTTCAAGCGTCTGGTAATCGATCGTAATGCAGAACGGGGTTCCGATTTCATCCTGATAGAAATAGCGCTTGCCAATATTGCCGCGATCATCCCAGCTCGTCCCCATGCGCTTAGCCAGCATGTGGAACACTTCGCGCGCTTTCCCAGTGATCTCGGGTTTGTTCTTGACCAACGGGAACACCGCTGCTTTGTAAGGAGCGAGGTTCGGCTTGAAGCGCATCACTGTTCGATTGTTTTCTTTGTCCTCCCAATAAGCATCGCACATCGCCATCAGCAATACCCGATTGACGCCAACTGACGGTTCGATCACATGCGGAACGATGGTGCGGCTCGGGTTCTGCGGATCTTTGTAACGCAGATCTTTACCCGAATGATCAATGTGTTGCTGCAGATCATAATCAGTTCGGTAAGCAATCCCCCATAACTCTTTGAATCCAAAGGGGTATTCATATTCGAGGTCATAGGTTTCTTTGCTGTAGAACGAACGCTCCGCATCGGAATGTCTTCGCCAGCGCAGTTTCTCCTCACGGATGCCGAGCGTGCCATGGACAAATTGCCACATCGCATCCTGCCATTCCTTAAACAGCTCCTGCCAGTCGGTTTTCTCTGGATCGAAGAAATATTCAATTTCCGCCTGTTCAAACTCAAGCGTTCTAAACACAAACTGACCGGTAGTGATTTCATTGCGGAAACTCTTGCCGATCTGGCCAACACCAAAAGGCAGCTGAACACGTGTGGAATTGAGAATATTGGCGAAGTGAGTAAAAATCCCCTGCGCGGTCTCGCCACGTAGATAAACCGGCATCTTATCTCCCTCAACCACGCCAACTGCCGTTTGGAACATGATATTAAAGGCTTTGGGGGGGAATACTTCGTTGCCATCTGGAGTTTTTACGCGGTTTTTCTCTATAAAAGCAGCAAGGTCTTCCAGGTTCATTCCTTCAACAACTACCTTTTCGGCTTGGGGGTTTTTCTCCAGCCAGGACTCAATCAAATGGTCAGCGCGATAACGTTTGTGCGTTACTTTATCCTCAACCAGGGGATCATTGAAAGCGGTCACATGTCCTGACGCCACCCAGGTTTCCGGGTGAAGCAGAATCTGTGAATCAAGCCCAACCATATCTTCACGGCAGGTCACCAGATCCCGCCACCACAGATTGCGAATATTGCGCATCAGTTCAGCGCCCAACGGACCGTAATCGTAAGAGCTGGTCAATCCGCCATATATATCCGAGGTCGGATAAACAAATCCGCGCCTTTTGGCAAGTGAAGTAATTTTGTCAAGTGTTACTCCCGAGTCTTGGTTCATTTTAATTTTCCTCTTATTTATGATCCCTCAAATTCTATCACAGCGAAACGTTTTCTCTTTCGGCTTGTGATTGACAGGGGAGAAACCCTGGCAGGGCTGATATAATACCAGGAAAAATCTAACGTCATTGAAAGAACTGAACGAATGATTCCGATAGCAAAACCAAACATCAATGAAGAAGAAAAAAATGCGGTCCTGGAAGTGCTGAACTCCGGCATGCTGGCAGCCGGAGAAGTCGTAAAAACTTTCAGTGAAGAATTTGCCAATTACATTGGTGCCGCTCACTGTGTAATGACAAACTCCGGCACCTCCGCGCTGGAAGTCGCATTGCGGGCGCTCGGGATTGGCCCCGGAGACAGAGTGCTGACGACCCCGTTTTCTTTCATCGCCTCTACCAATGCGATCCTCTACTGTGGCGCGACTCCTGTTTTTGCTGACATTGATGAAGATACATTCAATATCTCGCCAGATGCGATTGAAGAAGCGCTGAAGAAAGACCCGTCCATCAAGACGCTGCTGATCGTACATTTATTCGGGCTCCCCTGCGATATGAGCCGTATCATGCAACTGGTCGATCGGTATCAATTGACGCTGATCGAAGACTGCGCTCAGGCACATGGCGCCGAATGGAATGGGCAGAAAGTTGGCACTTTTGGGAAAGCCGGTTGTTTCAGCTTTTACCCGACCAAAAACATGACTACTGGAGAAGGCGGAGCGATTGTCACCAATGACCCGCAGATTGCTGCGCGCAGCCGTCTACTGATCAACCATGGAATGGAAGTGCGCTATCATCATGACATTGTTGGGCATAACTACCGCATGACCAACATGAATGCA
>JAAZKE010000105.1 GCA_012799995.1 Chloroflexota bacterium
CTGTCCCAGCTGACGGTTCTGGAAGGATTCCAACAACACAATTTGCGGCGCAGGGATATCAACCTTTTTTACCAGCAGATTGTGCGCTAACAACGCATCGCTGCCAAACTGAACCAGCTTGACCTGAATGCCAAACTCATTCTCCTGGTTGAAATCAGTTGCCAACGTCTCCAGCAGATCGTTCACCACAGATTGTTGCGCATGCCAAAGTAGCAGGGTATTCCCTCGCAGCGACTCGGTATCAATATCCAGGTGGTAGGGAAGCGCTGTTGGCGTAGCCGTGCCCGCCGGAGTAGCGGTCACACGCCGGGTTGCTGTCGCTGCAATCGGAGTACTTGTCTTGGGAAGATCAGTTGGCGAAACTGTTGGCACCGTTGGCAGGGAACAGCTGTTCAAAGCCAGCGCCAACACAAACACCACGCAGCTGAGCAGCAGGTATTCGAGTGACGTGCGGCGAATTGGCTGAGCTTTCATGAAAACTGACAACTATTCGTAAAACTGACGTTCTTCTCCCACTGAAGTGAAATCCTCGTGTCCAGGGAAGATGATGGTTTCATTCGGCAGTGTAAGCACTTTGTTTTTGATACTGGCTATCTCCACTTCCTCACTGCCACCAATCAGATCTGTCCGCCCGCGGTCATGATAGAACACCAGGTCACCGGTGAACAACCAGCCGGGATCTTTTGCGTAGAAGCAGCAATGTCCGGGAGCGTGCCCGGGAGTGTACCGAACTTCAAACGGATAATCGCCAACTTTTAAAATCATCCCATCAGCCAATAAAATGGATGGATCCGGGCTCCTGAAAACGGGAGCACCGCTGTTCGAACGCGCTGAGCCGCCATTTTGCCGGATTGTTTCAGCTTCCGGATGCATGGCAAGCGGGATCGGTGGTTCGAAATCAAACGCAGCCTGGGTGCCGACTATGTGATCCATATGGGAATGAGTCAACCAGAACGCTGAAATTTTCCATTTTTTCTCTTTAATAAATTCCAGCACCCTGTCAAATTCGAAAGAAGGGTCAATTACAACGCATACCTTTTGTTTTACATCTGCAATAACATACATGTTGTTAAGAATCGGTCCGCCCTGAAATGGCACCATCAACAGGTCTTTGTATTCATACATTCTCATCAATCAAACCTCCTCTGCGGTACAAGGGAATCGTAACGATTCTCCTCCCCGTTCATTAAATGATGTTAGCAGCTATTCGCAGAATTCCTTTTCCAGAAATTCCTGGGCTTTTGCATCAGGGATTGGCTTTGTCAGGAACTCCACGGCATCGCGGAAATACTGGCAGGCTTCAAATTGCAGGAATTGATCGGTTTTCAAAATTTCACCGTAAGGTTTGGCTTCGTCAAATCGTCCGGTATAAGCATAGGACTGCACTAATGGAAGCCACTCAACAGCATCTTCCGCATGCAACCCCGCAGCCAAAGCCTCATCCGCCAGACGAGCAGTCTCTTCCCAATCCTCATTCTGCTGAGAAATTGACATCATCTGATAGTAATAGCACCAGCCATGCTCGGGTTCCGGCCCAAAAAACGCCTCCGGGACCGTCACCGGCTCTACATCTGTCTGAATCAGATCAATTTGTGAAAAAGAGCCTACTCCCTGGATCCGCGACCATTCACCTGACGAATAAACCGGGCTGCGTCCATCTATCACATGCAGGCAGGATTTGTCCCCCGGTTTGGAGAGCGCAAGCAACCTGCTGTAATCTTTCTGCAGGAATATTTCGCGCACTTTGCGGTCATCCACAATGCCCATTTTCGCATTTTTAACCGCAATCTGATTGATCAAATCGCTGCCAATCACAACATGATCCTCATCAGGATGATAGATCAGGTGAATTGGGACGAACAATTCGTAATCTTCTTCCGCGGGGAAACCGCTGATCGACGGGATTACCAGCGTCCCGGGCTTGATACCGGGAGCACGCCAGGAGAGTTGCCACCAGAAATCATTCACTGTTTCAGTCTGAGCAATGTAATTGTTTTTATTTACCGTTTGTACAGTTGCAGCCGCCCACATAATCCCTGCGAAAAGAAATATTTTGAACCATTTCCCTTCGATGGATGCCATCAGCCCTACCAGGAAAAGAATCGCAGAATAGGAACTGGGATAGCCGAAGCGATCCAGGCTGGAACTGAAATTTATCTCTCTGCCGGCGATGATCAACGGCAGCAGAATCAGAAGAGCGCTCAGCGATCCCAGAACCAGCCACTGATGCCGCCAGTTGGCCTTCACCCGCACAACAGTGTTCTCTTCCGCAGCTGAACCTGTTCTTCTCCGTTCCGGCATCAGCAAAACAAAACCGATCGTAAACACGACCGCCGGTATCAGCGCCCAGGCGGCTGAACCCCAAAACATTTTAACCGTCAGATTGTTCAGGCTCGCATGAGTTGGAATCACCCAAGAGCCGAACAGCGCTTTGAACCAATTGTGCATCAGCTTCTGAAGCCAGATTGCCCCGATATATTTGGGATGAGCTAGAAATTCCTGAATGATCGGTTTTAAATCTGTTCCGGCGCGCGAGGCTTCAAATACCAAACCCCGCCAAACCATAAAAATCACAATTCCCAGAACCCAGGGCAGGAACGCTTTGAGCGTCTTAAAAGATACTTTTATCTTTCCCCCTGCAGTACGGTTATAGAAATAACAATAGAACAGCCCTGCCCGAAATGCTTCCAGACTGAGGTAGTACTCCATTAAAAACATTCCCAAAATCGATAATGCAATCGAAAAAACAGTAAAGGCAACTTTCGCCCCCACAGCTCTTCCCTGCAACGCCACCAGCGACAGCCAGATTGATGCCATCATGCAGGTCATGGCAAACTGATGCGGAAGATAAGCGATACCATCCACCTGACGCAGGAATCCAGGGTAGACCAGGAACAAAGCGGTTGCGACGAAGGCAGGGAATTTAAGATTGCGCCAAACTACCAGAATTGAGCGATAAAAGAAAAACCCACTTAAGAATCGGAAGATCAGGTTGATGAACAAATAAGGCAGCGGATTATAGCCGAGAATATCAAATGCATAGCGCAGCAGGTAACCATCCAGTGGGCGATCACTGGCATAATGCTGAATTAACATTTGCGAACCCTGAGTGTACGCGTTAAACAGGTTGTTCCAGTCGTCGCGGTAATACCCCAGTCTGTTGATGCTTGGGACATAGACCAGCGCTGTGATGCCTATCAGGATCAGGAAGATTCCCCAGTCGCTTTGCTTTATCTGGCTCGATGTTTTTGCCATTTATCAACCCCTTCTTTATCCCATCAATCCATTCAATAAAAAAACGTTTATGAAAGCATTATAAAACACAACATCTCTCCAATCCCTGATGTCACATGCTGCATCACCACACGGCAGCATCCGCAAAGATGTTTATGACAGGTGGCAAATGTTATAATTTTCTGACCAATATACAGATATGGGGATTTTCAGACAGATCAGGATTCAAAGAGAAACGATATGGCTTACATTCCGGAAAAAGAGACTGAACTGCTTTGGTGGCGCGATGGTGTGATTTACCAGATTTATCCGCGCTCTTTCATGGATACCAATGGCGATGGCATCGGCGACTTAAAGGGGATCATCTCGCGTCTGGATTATCTGGCACAGCTGGGAGTGAGCGCAATCTGGCTCTCTCCAATCTCCCCTTCCCCCGATTTTGACTTTGGGTATGACGTTTCAGATTACAAGGATGTTGATCCTAAATATGGAACGCTGGAAGATTATAAGGAACTGATCCGCAAGGCGCATGAGCACAATATCCGCGTGATTCTGGATCTGGTACTCAATCACACTTCCACCAGCCATCCATGGTTTGTGGAATCAGCGAAACCCGACCCAAATGAGTACAGCGATTATTATCTGTGGCAACCAGGCAAAAAAGGCAAACGTCCGCCCAACAACTGGATCTCGCTGTTCACCCAGAAAAACGGCTGGGAATACGTTCCTGAACGAGATCAGTATTATTTCCATATGTTTGCCAAACAACAGGCAGATTTGAACTGGCGGAACCCGAAAGTATACCGAGAGATGATGGACGTATTCCGCTTCTGGCTTGATCTGGGCGCTGATGGATTCCGCCTGGATGTTTTCAACCTGTATTTCAAAGATGCCTCTTTCCGCAGCAATCCGGAGCGATTCAACCTGATTCCATTCAATCGTCAGGAGCATATTTACGATACCGATCAAGCGGAGATGGCAGGCGTGGTCAGAGATATTCGCTCAATTCTGAACGAGTATCCGCAGCGCTATGTCGTCGGTGAACAGTTCCTTTCAAAAGAAGGAAATCTCAATCGCTACAGCGGCGATGACAAACTGCACGCCATGTTTGACTTTGATTTCACCCATAGCCCCTGGAATGCCAGTTCCTATCGCAAAATTATCGCCGGGGTCGAAGCCAAAGCTGGAAATTTCTCCTGGCCGACTTATGTGCTCAACAATCATGACACAACCCGCTCAGCAACGCGGTTTGGCCTGGGCGAATTCGATGAACGGCTCAAACAGGCAGCCGCTCTGACTCTGTTTTTGCGTGGTACGCCTTTCCTGTACTATGGTGAGGAAATCGGCATGCGTGAGACCGAGTTGAAGCGTAATGAATTGATGGATCCGGTAGGAAAGAATTTCTATCCTTTTCATAAAGGCAGGGACGGCTGCCGCTCTCCGATGCAGTGGAACAGTCAGACCAACGCCGGTTTCAGCAGCGGCAACCCATGGAATAAACTTCACCCGAACTTCCCTGAGCGTAATGTGAACGCGATGATCCATGATCCAAACTCACTATGGAGTTTTTACCGCGACGCCATCCAGCAGCGAAAAAATCACAAAACACTGCAAACAGGGGATCTGACTCTTTTAGATCAGAAAAATGAAACTGTGCTCAGTTTCCTGCGTCGTTATAAAAACCAAATTGCACTCGTTGCCATTAATTTCAGTCAAATTCCGACGACGTTTTCGCTCGCTGATATTACCAGCCCGTTTAAGTGGAACGGAACTTTTTCGAACAAACCACTGCAGGAACCCAGCCCGGAAGCAAAAACCATCCGGCTGGAAGGAGAACAAATTGCACTTTTTCATGGGAAGATCGGCAATCTGGCCTGAAATGGAGACCAAATGAGGACATCAACAAAATCCTGGGGAATTCTGTTCGCACTGACCGTCATCTTTTTGATCGGCAGGCTGGCGCTTTATGGAATTGCCACAGATTCTGTCGCTGCGAACGACACGGATACCTACCTGCAATGCGCACAAACCGAGTTGGATCCGGTGCTGTTTTTTCAGTGCAACCGCTCTGCAACAATTCCTTTTCTGTTCAGACTGCTAAACCCGGAAGGGAACTATCAGATCACCAATATGTCTGAACCCTTCTTCGGCAGTGAATCCCGCCTGGCGGTTCAGCCCGGAACGGAGAAGCTGGTGATCTTCCAGACGCTACTGTCGATGTTCAGTTGGGTATTCTTCACCTTAACCTTCTCAGGTTTCCTGAAACACGAACTGCCGAAAATTATTTCAGCGATATTGATTTACGGATTTGCACTGGTACCACAGATTGCAGACTGGGACAGTGTATTGCTGTCCGAATCCCTGTCTTTCTCGTTCTTCATTCTGCTGATTACCTTCCTTTTGCATTTCATTATGAACACAATTCACCGGGATGGATACTTCAGGATTTTCCTCAGTATTGTGGGGTTGCTGGTAAGCGCGATTTTCTGGACGTTTACCCGCGACACCAACAGCTATCTCACCGCTTTTATCGCGCTTGTTTTCCTGGGATTTTTCTTCTTTAGTCTGATCAACAGCCGCAGATATTATGGCAGCATGCTGATGATGTCCGTGCTGCTGATTGCCCTGTTCGCCTATCAGCAAATCACCTTTCAACGCAGCCAGCGCTGGCTGTTGCCGTTTATGAACAACATGACCGGAAATGTCCTGCCTTATCCCGAGCGGGTTGCTTTCTTTGAAGAGCGTGGCATGCCGGTGAACGAGACGTTGCTGGCACAGACCGGCTCCGCAGAATACAATCTGATGTTTGATCAGCAGGATTTCGTAGCCTGGGCAAAGGTCGATGGGATGAAAACATACCTGAGTTTCCTGCTGGATCGTCCTGTCTGGTCCATGCAACAATTCTATTTGAGCCTGGATGACTTTTTCAGTGAAAATATCCAACCGTTCTTTTACGGAAATGCGGAACAAAAACCGCATTGGGCGGTGAAACCCGGAAACCTTCTCCATCCGTTATCAGCCGCAGTCGTACTGATTGACCTGTTATTACTCATCATCGTTTTCTCAATCCGGTTGAAGCAGCGTGGTCGAACGGCGATAGCCTGGTGGCTGTTCTCACTCATTTTGATTGGCGGTTCGGTAGTGCTGGTGGTAGTGTCATATTTCGGAGAAGTCCGCTCCATCATTCGCCATGTGCTCGGAGGCGTGATGCCCCTCAGGCTCTCAATCTGGTTGGTAGCCTGTATTTTGTTCGATCAGGTGTTGGAAATACCAGCAGAAATGCCTATAATTACCAGACTTGCCGGTTCACAAACACCTCTCATCTCTGATAAAATTGAATAACTTTTAATATCGATTTGAATAGTTTAGTAAGGAGCTATGTATGAGAAAGCCAATTGTTGCAGGAAATTGGAAGATGAATAACACAATGGAGAAATCCATTCGGCTGGTAAACGATTTAATTCCATTGATAAAAAATCAAAACAAAGTTGACCGGGTCATCATCCCTCCTTTTACAGCGTTGGCAACTGTGTCCGATTTATTAAGATTCACAAGTATCAGTTGTGGCGCGCAGAATTTATTCTGGGAACCGAAGGGTGCGTACACGGGAGAGATTTCCGCATACATGATTGAAGATCTTGCCGATTACGTGATTATTGGCCACAGTGAAAGACGCACCTATTTCAACGAGACCGATGAAACCGTCAACAAGAAAATTGTCGCAGCATTGAACGTTGGTTTGACCCCAATTATGTGCGTCGGAGAAACCTATGAAGAGAATCAGGCTGGAAAAACCGGTGAAGTGATCCTGCACCAGATGAATAAAGGACTGGCTGATATTCCGATTGTGAATGGTGCCAAATTTGTTGTCGCCTACGAACCGGTGTGGGCAATTGGCACCGGATTAGCAGCAACCGGTGAAGTTGCCAACAAGGTAATTGCCGATTATATTCGCGAGCCGCTGTCGCATCTATTCGGCGAGGAAGTTGCTCAGCGGATTCGTGTGCTCTACGGCGGCTCGGTGAACGCAGCCAATGCAGCAGAATTCTTTGAGCAACCGGAGATCGATGGTGCGTTGGTGGGCGGCGCCAGTTTGAAATCGCACGATTTTGCTGATATTGTCAACGCAGCAGCTTCTGCAAAAAAATAAAATTTCATTCAATATATTCAAAAATCCGTTCTCTGGGAACGGATTTTTGATCTCCATATTATTGTAATCAATTTATGAGAAAGGAAACGGTCGCCCATATACGAGCGACCGTTGAACTGTATATTCGTGATCAGTATGAATTAGTTCTGGCGGCTTCTTTTGTCACCGAATGATCCCGAATTGCGTCTGCGATCCTGACGTTCTTTTCCATTGCGATCTCCGCCACGATTGTTACGTTTGCCATCGTTTCTTCCTGAAGAAGAGGACGGTTTTTTGGAGTCAGCGGCAACCGCTTCTTCCAAGGTCCAACCTTCGAGCACAGCCTGGCGGGAGAGCCGGATTTTTCCGTTCCCATCGATGCCGGTCACCATCACGGTGATCTCATCCCCAAGGGAAACGATATCTTCCACCTTATTTACCCGTTCAGAATCCAACTGGGAAATGTGCACCATGCCATCTATGTTTGGCAGTATTTCGACGAATGCGCCGTAATCAGCGATGCGGACAACTTTGCCGGTGTAAATGTTCCCGACAACTGCTGTCTCGATCAATGACATGATCTGTTCGCGGGCAGCTTCGGAGTCCCCTTCATTGGAGGATGCAATATAAACCAATCCATTATCATCAATGTCAATCTTGGTATTGGTGGTTTCCTGCAGGGAACGAATGTTTTTGCCGCCTGGGCCGATGATCGCACCGATTTTTTCGATCGGCACCTGAACCGTGGTCAAGCGCGGAACGTACGTTTTCAGATCTTTACGTGGGACTGGAATGGCTTCCAGGATTTTGCTGAGGATGAGTTTGCGACCGCTGTTTGCCTGAGCCAAAGCATTGCGCATGATTTCAGTGGTGATGCCGCGAATTTTGATATCCATCTGCAGCGCGGTGATCCCTTTTTCAGTACCGGCAACTTTGAAGTCCATATCGCCCAGGTGATCTTCTGCTCCCTGAATATCGGAGAGGATTACATAGTTGTCGCCTTCTTTGATTAAGCCCATCGCTATGCCGGTAACAGGCGCTTTGATCGGAACACCCGCATCCATCAACGCCAAAGTAGAACCGCACACAGAAGCCATCGAACTGGATCCGTTCGAGCTCATCACTTCCGAGACCACTCGAATGGTATATGGGAAGGTTGACTCATCCGGAATCATCGGAACCAACGCCCGTTCCGCCAGTGCACCATGACCGATTTCACGGCGGCTTTGACCGCCCAACCGTTTGGTTTCACCAGTGCAAAATGGCGGGAAATTGTAATGGTGGATGTAGCGTTTGTTGTCGATCGGAGATAAATTATCCATCTCCTGGGCATCGCGCGGCGTTCCCAGCGTCACGGAGGTCAACACCTGAGTTTCGCCACGGGTGAAGATCCCGCTGCCATGAACGCGCGGCAGCACATCGACTTCCGTCCAGATCGGGCGGATTTCTGTCAGTTCACGTCCGTCAGGGCGCTTGTGTTGATTCAAAATCCTGCTGCGAACAATACGTTTATAAGCTTCTTCATAAGCTTCAGCGTACTTGGGTTTTTCTTCTTCGTTCTCAGAAGCGAAAAACTCGATCACATCATTTTTCAACTCGTTCAGACGTTCAGTATGTTCCGCTTTGGTGTGAGGCGAATCGAGTAGATTCTCAAGACTCAGGCTGTACTTTTCATATACGGCATTGACAGCGTCCTGATCAATCAGGAATCTTTGTACTTCACGTTTTGGTTTACCAACTTCCTGAGCCATTCGCAGCTGAACTTCGACCAGTGGCTGGATCGCCTGATGTCCCAACGCAAGCGCTTCGACCATCACTTCTTCGCTGACTTCATTCGCGCCTGCTTCCACCATCAGAATCGCGTCCGCGGTACCTGCGATCCGCAAGTCCAAATCGGAATCTTCGGTCTGTTGGAAGGTGGGATTGATGATGAACTCACCATTGATTCTGCCAACGCGCACCGCACCCACCGGGCCTTCCCAGGGAATATCAGAGATCATCAACGATGCTGAGGCCGCGTTGATCGCCATCACGTCAAGCTGGTTTTCGAAATCAGCTGAAAGGCTGTAAAGAATTACCTGCACCTCATTGCGGATATCCTGTGCAAACAGCGGGCGCAGAGGCCGATCCACCAGCCGTCCGGTCAATACTACGTCCCCTGAAGGACGACCTTCGCGTCTGAAGAAAGAACCGGGGATTCTCCCGCCGGCATACAAACGTTCTTCATACTCAACGGTCAAAGGGAAGAAATCCTGTCCTTCCCGGACATTCCCCATCGTTGCAGCTGAAAAAACAACCGCTTCACCAATTTGAATGGTGACTGCACCACCCGCCTGACCCGCTAACTTGCCGGTTTCAAACGTAACTTGTTTACCGCCGACCTCGACGGTAAATCTTTTCACTTCCGGTTTCATATTTTTCCGTTTCTTTCGCGGGTTAGGGACTGAAAAAAAACAGGAACGTCTTCCGATCTTTTTTCAATGCCCAACCTCTGCGAATTTAGCTCGGCATACGCCGTTTAATAATAAAAAGAGTAGATGAGGATTTCATCTACTCTTTATTGACAAGCCTATTTCACCCTCAAGCCAAGTTTTTCGTTCAGCGCGACGTAACTTGCGTAATCGTGCTTTCGCAGATAAGACAATAGACGGCGGCGATGACCGACCATTTTCAACAGACCACGCCGTGAACTTTCGTCTTTTTTGTTGATTTTCAAGTGCTGTGTCAAATCCGCAATCCGCTTGGTCAACATCGCGATTTGAACCTCAACTGATCCATTATCGCCTTCATGTTTCCCAAAATTATTAAATAAAACTTGCTTTTCTTCCTTCGTCAGTGCCATGACAATGCTCCTCTTTATTTTTTTACTTTGCATGTCTCCAAATTTCAAGCATCACCTGAAATCGGACAAGTCAGCTTGTAAAGTATATCACAAGGTTATACGAAGAAAACACGTTTGTTAGCAAATTTGTTGAAAAGGGTGATATATAATAACCCTTATGCGGATGAAGGTGGACTCTTTCGAAATCAATTATATCGATCAACAGGCTGGTTTGCGACAGGCGGTACATACATTGGAGCAAGCCCGAGCGATTGCTGTGGACAGCGAATCCAACAGCCTGTATGTCTATTATGAAAAAGTCTGCCTGTTGCAGCTTTCCAGTGAAAGTGCTCATTTCATCCTGGATCCTCTTGCGCTTGACCAGAAAATGGATCTGCTCGCGCCGGTTTTCAGCTCCCCGGACATACAAAAGGTGTTTCACGCAGCGGAATACGATATCATGTGTCTCAAGCGCGATTTCGGCTTTGAATTTGCCAATCTGTTTGACACCATGATCGCTGCCCGTATCCTTGGGAAAAAGGAGATTGGGCTCAGCCAGTTGTTGGAATCCGAACTGGGAATCCATGTGGATAAAAAATTCCAAAAAGCAGATTGGGGAATGCGGCCGTTGCCCAAAGACATGCTGGAATACGCCATTCACGATACCTGCTACCTCATTCAACTGCGCGATTGCCTTCAAGCACAATTGATCGAAAAGGGGTTCATGGAGTTGGCAACGGAAGATTTCAACCGGATGACCAAAATTCCTGCAAGAGCCAATCACGGCGATTGTGCGAACTGGTGGCAGATCGCGGGTAACCAGAAGAAACTGACTGAAAAACAGACTGAAATTCTCTATCACCTTTGCCAATGGCGCGAGGAAAATGCAATTAAGCGCGACCTTCCTCCATTCAAAATCCTGAGCAACAACAAAATGCTTGAAATTTCCATGCTGGAAACGACCACCAAAGAAGAACTGGCTCAACTCTTTCCTGCCCGGAGTGTATTTATTAAACGATATGCGGAATCTCTGATGAATGCGATTCATAAAGATGACAACGGCAAACCGATCCCACAGCCACAAAAGCACCGCTGTCCCTCTCAAGCCTACTTAACGCGCTGGGATCAGCTGAAGAGCTGGCGCAGAGAATACGGCGCAAAGGTCGGGGTCGGGTCAGACGTGATTCTGCCAAAAGATATTATGGAATCGATTGTTGCAGCCAACCCGCGCAGTCTGCAGGAACTGGAGCTGCTGATGGCCGAAGTCCCCTGGCGCTTCAATCGCTTTGGCGAGCAGATTTTAAAAACGCTCCATATTAAAAATCATGGAGAAACTGATAAAAAGTTAGTAAGACGGAGTGAAGCATGATTTGGATTATTCCGCTTGTCCTAGCGGCAGCTGTCGCTTACAGCCTTGTCTGGTTCCTGTTGAATAGAAAGCTGTCACCTTCTGACGACGCAGAGAACATCACCAAACAATCGATGGCAATCATGTCCAGATCTTTGTTTAAACGGCGCGGAATTCTTTCGGGAATGATCTT
Source organism: Chloroflexota bacterium (assembly GCA_012799995.1). GTDB lineage: Bacteria > Chloroflexota > Anaerolineae > Anaerolineales > Anaerolineaceae > Flexilinea. The sequence goes on from JAAZKE010000105.1 coordinate 11,726, forward strand.
CACCGGGCAGAGTCGCAGACTCAACCAAAATAACAACCAGCCCCGACACGATCTCAAAGGAAATGTATATCTTTCGGAAATGCCCCTTCAAAAAACTGAAGAACCAGAAACTGAACCGGTAAATCCGCCTTCCGGCAATGGTGATTCGCTTGCTCCAGATGAAGAAAAAGACAACAGCCAAGACGCCGACAAACCATCCGAATAGTCAAATACCGAATCTTTGCAAATTTGATTATTTGTGTATCACAATTTCAAATTTCCATCCACCTGCTATGAGGTGGTTGTGTATA
>JAAZKE010000106.1 GCA_012799995.1 Chloroflexota bacterium
CTGTTTGGGATGCAATTGCGCTGACGATGTATCCGGCGGCGTAGGCGGTCATTTATTGCTGTTATTTTAGATCATATCCACTGAGCAGGGCGCCACATACCGATTGACACTGTGCTGCCTTTCCAATGGGACGGAATAACCCATTCTCCATCACGGAATTCCATTTCTTGAATGAACGTACCTCCCTGATATTCGGTTCTAACCGTGCCAATCACCTGATAGAAGCCGTTCCTGTCAGGCAGGCGGTCGGTGCAATAGGTATAGCCGTCAGATATCATGGGTAAAATTTTATCATCTAAGCCTTCGGTTATTGAATAAAAGACCGTCAGAAAGTTCGCTTGCAAGCAGAGGCGCTGACGGTACTGTTGAATCAATTATAAACCTTTCAGGTATTTTTGCCCCCCATACTGAGCAATCCCGATCTGTAAGCTTCCTGCTCAGTATCCGGTTACAAATACCAATTGTCTACAGGACTTGATATTCTCTGTGCATTTTTTAGATCTATTTCTGCTAACTTCGCATAGATATTTACAGTCTGAAGAGAACTGTGACCTAAAAGACGCTGTAAAGCTAAAACATTACCGCCGTTTCGTAAATAATTAATTGCAAACGTATGCCGAAAACGGTGAGGATGAGCGTTCCTAATGTTAGCTTTTTCGCCCAATCTTCTAATCAATTGATAAAGACTTGTAGAAGAAAATGGACGAAAATTATAATTTAAAAACAATGGTCTTTCCGGTTGATTACAATCGTCCCTGGTTGATAAATATCTCCAAATGGCGCGCTGTGCAGATCTTCCCAAATATACAATTCTCGATTTATCGCCTTTTCCTGATTCTATAAACAATTTTCCTGTTTTTTCGTCATAATTACCAATTGTTAATTTTGATAGCTCAGATGTTCGTAATCCGGTATCCAGCAACACTAAAATTATTGCTTCATTAAGTTTGGCTGCCGGCATCGCCGCTATAAATCTTGAGCGATTCCTTGTAACAGTTTCCCTTGCGGTTTTTCCGGCTTTGATTAATCTTTCAACTTCTTCTTTAGTAAAAGGCTCAATTTCTCGATATGAAAATTTAGGACTTGGAATATTATCCATAAAATTTGGTACATCAAATTCTAATGACAGCCATGTGGAAAAAGACTTCAAAGAAACCCAATAATTTCTTATGGATTTATCAGATAATTTTGATTCTTTTTGGTGAGGTCTCTGATAGGTTTTTTCGGTTCTAAGGTAATGTAAAAAATGCACAACATGACTTTTGGGAATATTCAAGAAATCTATCCCCTCAGAATATTGAATGAAAACATTCAAATCGTGTTTATATCTGTATAAAGTATTATTGCTAAGTCCTTCAGCGGATTTTGCCAAAATAAAACCATTTAGCAGACTATCGGTTTTTAAGCCCTTAGTTCGTCGGTTCATTCTAATGCCTCTTTAATAAAAATGTTGCTGAACCAATGGACTAAGGTATATGCTTTTTTAGATAGACCGTAAATTGGAAGTTAATCTCTTGCGCCCCCAGCAGGACTCGAACCTGCAACCTACGGTTTAGAAGACCGGTGCTCTATCCATTGAGCTATGAGGGCTTAAAACACAAGTCCCTGTATGAAAGGACTTAAGCGGTTCCTATTATACTATTTTTTTCTAAACAGCTCCGAGAATCACCTTGAAATCAATTAAACCAGAAATCCCTCTTCAAAAACTTCTGAAGAGAGATTTTCTTTTGTGACAAATAACTTTATAAAACTATTTACAAAAGTCTAAGAAGAGCAATCATTTAACCGTAATCAGATCATAGGAGCGGGTCCCAATTCCAATCTTTTCTGCATGTTCCAGGCAGGTTTTCCAATTGGTGTCCGGATGCGTGTCAGTGAATCGATCCTGCGTGTTCTGATCTGATTCGCTCAACATGCTGCCTGGATAGACTGGCTGTTTGTTGACCGCATCCACACATGCCTGATCCAAAGCCACCGGGTCAAAGGAAGCAAACATTCCGACATCCGGGACAATTGGCAGATCATTCTCGTTATGACAGTCACAGTTAGGCGATACATCCATCACCAGACTGATATGAAAGTGCGGTTTGTCTTTCAAGACCGCATAAGCGTACTCGGCCATTTTGTAGTTCAAGACATCGTTTGATTGTCCCCATTCGGGTTTAATAGCATCCACAGGACATACTGAGATGCATCGGCCGCAGCCGACGCATTTGTCATGATCGATATTGGATTTTCGATTGGTGATTGTTGGAGCATCCCAGGCGCATATCTGAACACATTTGCCACATCCGATGCACAGGTCCTGCTTGACGTAAGGTTTTCCGCTGCTGTGCATTTCCATCTTTCCGGCGCGTGATCCTGAACCCATCCCGATATTCTTGAGCGTTCCTCCAAATCCGGTTGACTCATGCCCTTTAAAATGGGTCAGTGAGATCAGGATGTCAGCGTCCATAATTGCCAGTCCGATCTTTGCTTCCTTAACATATTCCTGATCAATTTTTACATATTTTTCGTTATTCCCCTTCAGTCCATCTGCAATCAGAATATGACAGCCGGTGCTGAAAGGAGAGAACCCGTTCTCATAGGCAGCATCTATGTGATCCAGCGCATTTTTTCGCCGTCCGACATAGAGCGTGTTGCAATCGGTTAAAAATGGCCGTCCGCCAAGCCGTTTGACGTAATCGACAACGGTTTTCGCATAATTTGGGCGCAAAAAGGACAGATTTCCTGGTTCACCAAAGTGCATTTTGATAGCAGTAAATTTCCTGTCAAAGTCGATCGTTTCAATGCCGGCATTTTTCAGTAATTTATCAAGTTTTGATTGCCGGTTGTTGACGGTGGGAATTGTTCGAAAGTTGGTGAAGAATACCTTTGCCTTTTTCATAGTTTTTCCTTTCCCATCTCTGCAGTATCATGTCCGATACCCTTTTGTTGATATTCGGGGATTTCGCTTTCAGGTTTATGAGCTTCGTAAGTTTGTTTCCTGACGATCATAATGGATCATCGGTTTATCCAAAACGATGTTTCTTTGGTACTTATATGAATTATACAATGTAGCGACCTAATGAAACTTGAAAAATCAAATCAGATGAATTAACTACATTCTGCGACTTTTTATTATCAGATGGCAAATAACGATTTATCAGAAAAAAAATAAAGAATATTGCATAAGCCTTGCGGGATTTTCTGATTTTTAGAAAAAACATATAATCTTAATAACCTTCTAAATAGTATAATTCAGGCAGGTTTATCGTCACCTGATTAATTGCCAGCTTTTGAGCTTGTTGTTTGTTTAAAGTAAGGACGAGATCAATCAAATCATACAGAGGTTCTAAATGCTTAATTTATCGATTGCCGGTTTGAAAGACAAGAAGGCTTGGGAAGATAACGGAACGCGAATTCCGAAGTTTGATATTGAAGAAGTCAGTAAAAAGACAAAGGAAAATCCCCGCTGGGTTCACATCGGTCCAGGAACTCTTTTCCGCGGATTTATAGCCGCAATTGCGCAGGACTCAATTGAGCAGGGATTAATGGACTCTGGAATCACAGTGCTCTCTACCTATACTAATGAGTTTTTCGATAAAATATATGTCCCTTACGACAACCTGATCCTACATGTTCAAATGCATGCCAATGGTTTTTTGGAGAAAGCTGTTATTGGGAGCGTTGGAGAGGCACTGCGGATAGATCAGAGTTGGGAGCGTGCAAAAGAGATCTTCGCTGCCCCAGGATTGCAAATGGTCAGTTTTACCATTACCGAAAAAGGCTACAACATTCGCTCGCATACCGGTGAGTTTTTTTCCTTTGTCCAGGAGGAATTTAGCCGAGACCCGGTTGCATCACCTCCGAACAGCACAATGGGAATTGTGGCTGCATTACTTTATAGTCGCTACAAAGCTGGAAAGTATCCGATCGCAGTTGTGAGTATGGATAATTTTTCACATAACGGTGACAAGTTGAAGGATTCGGTTCTGACTATCTCTAAAAAATGGATAGAGAATAATCTGGTTGAAAAAGATTTCGTTGATTATCTCCTCAGCGATGCGGTGAGCTTCCCCTGGACGGTAATCGACAAGATCACACCCCGCCCAGATCCGGATGTTGCACAGGTGCTTGAAAAGGAAGGATTTGAGAACCTTCCAATTATTATTACCAGCAATAAAACTCATGTCGCCCCATTCGTCAATGCTGAGGTAACACAGTATTTAATTATGGAGGATAAATTCCCCAATGGCAGACCCGAAATGAACAGTCGGGGGGTGCACTTTACCGATCGTGAGACTGTCGATAAAGTGGAAATGATGAAAGTTTGCGTCTGCCTGAATCCGCTGCATACGGCTATGTCAGTGATTGGCTGCGTGCTTGGGTTTACAAAAATTTCTGACGAAATGAAAGATCCGGACATTGTAAAACTGATAAAAGGGGTCAGTGAATCCGAGGGAATGAAAGTAGTGGTTGATCCGGGTATTATCAAGCCGGAAGATTTCCTGAAGGAAGTTCTTGAAGAGCGTTTCCCTAACCCATACATTCCTGATACACCGCAACGTATTGCAACGGACACTTCTCAGAAGGTCGCAATTCGTTTTGGCAACACCATTAAGTCCTACGTCAGTCATCCAGAACTGGATCCGAAATCGTTAAAGTACATTCCTTTCGCAATCGCCGGCTGGTGCCGTTATTTGCTGGGAGTTGATGATGAAGGAAATGCCTTTGAACTTAGCCCGGATCCGATGCTGGAGGAGTTGAAGGAGTATCTATCAGGGATTGAGTTTGGAAAACCAGAGAGTGTAAAAGATCAATTGAAACCAATTTTGAGTAATGACAAGATTTTCGGAATCGATCTTTATCAAGTTGGTCTGGCAGACAAAATAGTTGCATATTTCAAAGAAATGATCGCCGGTCCTGGTGCAACCCGTAAAGCGCTCAAGAAGCTGGTAAACAGCTGAGAGGAAAAGAGGAAATAATGAATCAGTTTATACGAGCTGACCAAAAAGAAGGACTTTCGAATGATCAGATTCTGGCTGAGATCAAAAAATTCTTTGCCGATAAAAGCGATTTAAAGAAAGTTTTGCTGGTACCACCGGATATAACCCGCCTGAACGCATATGCGGGTCCCATCACGATTATGATCTATGATTTGTTAAAGGACAAATGTGAAGTTGAGGTAATGCCGGCGCTGGGAACGCATATGCCGATGACCGAAGCTGAGTTGGCTTTCATGTATCCGGGCATCCCTTACGATCGTTTTCGGGTGCACAACTGGCGTACTGATGTTGTGAAAATTGGCGATGTCCCGCTGGATTTCGTTGAGGAAATTTCTGAAAATCGTTTCCATGAGGGAATTGAGGTTGAGATTAACAAGCGCATTGTCGATCCATCCTATGATTTGATTTTGTCAATTGGTCAGGTGGTCCCGCATGAAGTCGCAGGAATGGCGAATTACAGCAAAAATATATTTGTAGGGTGCGGCGGCAAAAAGATGATCGATCGCAGTCATATGATCAGTGCGCTATATGGAATAGAGCGCGTAATGGGGGTGGATGGAACGCCTACCCACAAATTATTTGACTATGTGAGCGATAAATTCCTGAAAGATCGTCCAATTTTCTACTTATTAACAGTAACCGCCACTGATGCTGATGATATTGTGCATGTGCAAAGCCTTGCGATCGGCAACAAACGCGAAATTTTTGAGAAGTCTATCGTCGTCAGCCAGGAATCCAATTTCGATTTTCTGGAAAAGCCTATCAAAAAAGCGGTCGTTTACTTAAAACCGGAAGAATTCCGAACAACCTGGGTTGGAAACAAGTCTATTTATCGCACGCGCATGGCTATGGCTGATGGCGGGGAATTGATTGTTATCGCCCCAGGGCTCAAGCAGTTCGGAGAAGCTGACATCCAGGATCATTTGATTCGGAAATATGGATATGTCGGATTCGAGAAGGTCGGTAAATTGGTGGAAGAGAATGAAGATCTACGCGATAACTATGGTGTCGCAGCCCATCTCATCCATGGATCCTCTGAAGGGCGATTCACTATCACTTACGCCCCGGGGTTCCTGACGAGAGAAGAAATTGAAAGTGTAAATTTCAATTATATGCCTTTGGAAGAAGCGCTCAGGCGATATCCTGTCGACAAGATGAAGGAAGGGGAAAACCTGATCAACGGTGAAGAAGTATTCTATATCAGTAATCCCGCCTTGGGCTTGTGGGCATATAAAGGCTGAATTAAAACAAAAAGTATAACCTTGGAGGAGCTATGGAATTAAGAAAAGATTATACATATGAAATGGTCATTCCAACCAGTATGGGAGTGCGCATCACTCCATTAGATCGTCAACCTGTCAACACGAGCCATTATTATTATATGCAGTCTACCAGCGCTGAATCCAATGTCGGTCAGGTACCTGCTTCTTTGGGGATGCGCGTGAAACTGTTGACTAAATTTGTAAAGGACAGCTCGATCGCGAAATTTATTAAAGCTGATCTTCGCGCCCGTAATATTGAATTTGAAGGGCTTGAAGTAGATCAGGGAGGTCCCTGGGGATATCGCCATCAATTTAATATTGCTGACAGTGGGTATGGTTTTCGCAGGCCGGAAGTGTTGAATGATCGGGCTGGTGAGGTGGGACGAACGCTGAACATCAAAGAATTTGATGTTGAACGAATCTTTGATAAGGAAGGGGCGGCAATTGTTCACATGTCGGGCTTGATTGCAGCCATGTCGCCCGAAACTTCAGAATTCTGCCAGGAAGTCGCCACTGTAGCGAAAAAATACGGCTCAAAAATCAGTTTTGACCTTAATTATCGCGCCTCATTCTGGGCGAATCGGGAGAAAGAACTCCATAAAGCTTTTAAGAAGATTGCAGAGATGGCTGATATTCTGGTGGGAAATGAAGAGGACTACCAATTGGCGCTTGAGATTGAAGGTCCTCAGGCTGGCGGCAAGGGAATCAAGGCCAAAATCGATGGCTTCAAGGAAATGGTCACCCGAGTCAAAAAAGCCTATCCTGATTGTGAGGTTTTCGCAAACACATTGCGTGAGGTTCACTCAGCAAACGAACACGCCTGGGGTGCTATTCTCAATGTTAATGACAATTGGTACGTGGAAGAGCCGCGTGATATTCAGGTGCTGGATCGAATCGGTGGCGGGGATGGATTTGTTTCCGGTCTGATGTATTCGATTTTGAAAGGATGGGACCCAAAGGATTGGGTCAAATTTGCCTGGGCAACCGGATGTATGGCTGCAACAGTCCTGAATGATTATTCGCAGCCGCTCAGTGAAAAACAAATTTGGGCTGTATATGAGGGGAATGCACGGGTAAAACGATAAAAAGCCGTTAGACCAGAAAAGGGAATAGTATGAAGGAAAAATCTGATATTGGTTTGATTGGTTTGGCAGTGATGGGTGAAAACCTGGTGATGAACATGGAAAGTAAAGGCTTCACCGTCTCTGTTTACAATCGTACTGTTGATAAGGTGGAAAACTTTGTCAATGGCAGAGCAAAGGGCAAAAATATTCGCGGGGCCTCGACGATGGAGGAACTGGTAGGCCAACTTTCCAAACCGCGCAAAATCATGATGATGGTCAAAGCGGGACAACCGGTCGATGATCTGATAGAATCGCTGATTCCTCTGCTTGATAAAGGTGACATTCTGATCGATGGTGGAAACTCGCATTATCCTGATTCAGACCGCCGCACAAAGTACGTCGAGAGCAAAGGTTTGCGCTATATCGGGACAGGGGTATCTGGCGGTGAAGAAGGAGCGCTTAAAGGGCCTTCTTTGATGCCGGGTGGATCCCCGGATGCCTGGCTGGATGTTAAGCCTATCTTTCAGGCGATCGCTGCCAAAATAGATGATGGATCAGCCTGTTGTGAGTGGGTTGGCAAAGGTGGTGCAGGTCATTTTGTGAAAATGGTCCATAATGGGATCGAGTATGGCGATATGCAGATAATCTGCGAAATCTACCATCTTATGCGAGAACATCTCAAGCTCAGCAATGACGAGATGCATCAAATTTTCGCCCGCTGGAATAAAGGTATTCTTGACAGCTACCTCATCGAGATCACCTCGAATATTTTGGGGTACAAGGATGAGAATGGGGAATATGTTCTCGATAAAATTCTTGACACAGCTGGACAAAAAGGTACCGGTAAATGGACTGGCATTGAAGCGCTGGATGAAGGGATCCCGCTTACATTGGTTGTCGAGGCGGTGTTAGCCCGTTCCTTGAGCTCACAGAAAAATACGCGGGTGAAAGCTTCAACTCTTTTTGGGAATGCGATAAAACCCTTCACCGGTAACAAGGAAAGCTTTATTGCACATTTGGAAAAAGCACTGTATGCGGCGAAAATCATCTCCTACGCGCAGGGATTTACCCTGATGCGTGCCAGTGGAGAGACCAAAGGCTGGGATCTGAATTATGGAAATATCGCATTGATGTGGCGTGGCGGCTGTATTATCAGAAGTGCTTTCCTGGGCAAAATCAAGGAAGCCTTTGACAAGAATCCACAGCTCGAAAACCTTCTGATGGATGACTATTTCCAGGGAGAAATAAAGGACGCTATCGAAAGTTTGCGCCTGGTATGCTCAGATGGGCAATCTGCTGGCGTACCGCTGCCCTGTATCAGCTCTGCCCTTTCCTACTTTGATGGCTTCCGCATGGATCGTTTGCCTGCCAATCTGTTGCAGGCTCAGCGTGATTATTTCGGCGCTCACACTTATGAAAGGGTTGATCGACCCCGCGGCGAGGTGTTTCACACTAATTGGACACGTGAGGGTGGAACGACTTCAGCGAGCACTTATAGCGTCTGATCAGGAAATAAACAACACTGAATTGATTTTATAAAAGAGCTGCCGAATTTTTAGTCGGCAGCTCTTTTATGATCGTACTTTTTTTGAAAAGTTGCGAGACTCTCGTAGAATTTATTCTCTTACCGGTCGAATTCCACGATACACCCTGGGTCCGCTGATCGTTTTTAAAATAACTTCTGCTGGTTTTGAGATTATCTGTGAAAGCTCTTCAGCGGAGAGCGGTTCATTCGCGTTTCGAATCAATGCCCTGAAAACACTGTCAGTCAGGGTTGCATTCTCCAAAATGAAATCATCTTGTTGCGCACAATGGCTGACCAGAATGTCCCACATCTGATCAACCTGTGTAACTTCACCCGTCTCAGGGTTCACAGAGTCGATCATCAACGATTGCTGTTCTTCATTCAGGCTTTGCTGATGAGTTTCGCATAGGTAACTCTGGAAGGTCGATTTCCAACTGGGATCATTCGCTTGCCAGTGTTCAAAATCAATGCGAAATTTTGTTTCTATTCCGGGTTTGAAGAAAATGGTGGGGTTTGGGGGAGTATTACTGCTCAACGTTCACCTCCTCTTGAGCCCCAACCGGGCTGGCTTTGAAATATAAATCCTCCAACGGAACGATTTTATCGCTCTCAAGCAGCTTGGTAAAAAGCTGCCCTGGGGGACAACGATTGAGCATATTTATCCCGGCATAGATTTCATCGAAATGGACGATTTGCTGTGCGTTATTACGCGAAAGTTCTTTAAAGACGTACTCAAGTAATCGATTGAAATTGACGTCTGGTTTATTGTATTTCTCCCAGATCAAATCCAGCTGAGGAGAGTTCTCAACAAAAATGCACATCCGCTCGTCAAATTCAGTAGTGATCGGCTGCTGTCTGAAATCAAACTCGAGATTCCCTTTTTGAGAAAACAGAGCGGTGCGTACCCATTCTTTGGAAGAGCGCGGTGGGATCAGACTGATACTGACTGCTGAACTGTTTTTGACTTCCGAAACCAAGATATAACTGCCCGGGATAACGCCATTTTCACGATACCAGTTTTTCAATCCACTTACATAATTCTCAGAGAGTACAACCCAGGCTTGAAAACGTTCGTTTTTATTCGTGTCAATCATATCAAAAATGATTTTGTCTGTCTCCATCGCGGTGGGGAAGATCGAGCGAATTGGACCAATAAGAGGCAATGTCCCCGCTTTCCAGTGCGGATAGGAAACGCAGATCTTATAAGAAGATGGTGATTTTTCCGGCGTTTCCAACATGCATGGTTCCAGCTCATCAGGAATCTTGAGCAAACATAACGTTTCTAAAATCTCCTCTTGAAGGTCAGGTTCCGGATGATAACTCCGTAACGTCAATGGTTTCTTGCGGACATCTTCAGGTTCGAGCTGCTTAAGTGTCCAGAGTACAACCCCTGTTGGCCCGACTTCGTCAAAGCGATCGTCATTATGCAGCGCATAGTTGAAAGAGAATTCTGTAAGTTGCTCGTTACTGTCGGTCGGATATTCGATCATTTCCAGTATTTTTCTGGTTCCAACAGGCATCCCTTCATCCATTTCAAGGACAGCCTCCGCCAGGTTCAAGTAGCCTTTGTTTACTTCAGAAAGCAAAGCGATTGGAAACCAGAAATCAGCCAAGCCAAACAGCTCTTTAGATTCCATTAGTTGTTTATGAATGCTTTTTGCAAGCTTTCCCCCCACTTGCTTCAAAACTTCTTCCGCTTCGGGAATTGGTGTTCCATTTTTTGATGAATAAATTTCAGTGTTTAGAGCGTGCGTGCTCAGATTTGTCGCGAAAAATCGTGTGGAGCCATCAGGAAATTCAAATTCAGTAACATCAAATTCTGGCAATTCGGGGTTATTGCCTTTACGAACAGATACAACCTTTCCGGCTTTGTTAGCCAGGAAAGGAAAAACTACTTTCTCATCCACCTTATAGTGGTTTTTCGGTCTGTATACGTTTCCCAGCGCCTTTTCTTTCTTTTCCTGCTCTTTTTTCCTCAACCGAATTCGTTCACGGATGAGCGCGCCGGTAATTTCGATGGATGTCAACGGCACTTCTTTTTCAAGAAGATAGTTATAAAGGTAATCGTAGTCAGCTTGGTTGAATTGAAAATCTTCAGGGAAAAAGCCCTTTGTTTCCTCTTTATTTTTCATGGCATTTCCCTTCTTTTACAACAATTTCTATATTTAAGGCATCTCATAATTAATCCAGCTCAATGGATTGACGTATATTCCATTCACTTTTACTTCAAAATGCAAATGCGGGCCAACGGATCGACCAGTATTCCCTATATGGCCAATCAAATCTCCGCGCTTTACGGTCTGACCTGGGGTTACAAAGATTTCCGACTGGTGAGAATAAGTGGAATAAACTGACCAACCGTGATCAATGACAGTGTGCAGCCCATGGACTGGTAATTCTTCAGCGAAGAGCACGGTCCCATCTGCGACAGCGTAAATATTGATATTATTAGCAGAGCAAACTCCAAAGTCAACACCAGAGTGAAAATTACTGTAATTCCCGTCATTATAGGTTCTGCGGTTCCCAAAATTGGACACGATACAGGGCTCGTCTACCGGGTATGACATTTTCTCTCCCCATGTTCGTTCTGATGAAGAATGTGTCAAGCCCGCCAAGGCATCGCGATCGACTTGATTGGTATGATCCTCAAGTGTGGCCGGGTCTACACCCATTACAATTTCGTAGGTAAATAAGCCCGGTTCGATAACGATTTTTTGGTTAACGTCAAACGAATTTTGAGAATCATCCACGCCTGACAGAGCCAGATTCACCAGCCCAGTGTCCTGAAGTGCATCAATAGCGAAAAACCCATATTGATCTGTGGGATCAGATCCTTCCTGATAGAAAGTCAGTTCCTGACCAAGAACGTTCCCTTTCAGCTGTAGCGCTGTAGCTGACTTGACATGTACATATGCAGCTTCACCCTGCATTAATGGCATACGCTTGACTTCAATAGTACTGAGTAAAGGAGAAATCGGGCTGGAAGGACGTAATCCGTCAGTTCTTTCAGCCAGATAAACTGCCTGTCGATCAGTGAAATCCCACACACCTTCCATATCATTCAGCAGAGCAATTTTCATCGGGTTTTCATTTACCCGGATCGCTTCTTCAACCAGCCGGGTGGTATCCGAAAGTGAACCATAGGATGTTTTTGGTTCATTCTGATTGACGATGATCATCAGCGTTTTCCCGACATAAAGCTCACTTTGACTTGAAAGCCGGTTAATCTTCGCCAAATCAGCAGGGTTCATTTCGTTTTTAATGGCGATATCGCGCAGGCTGTCACCCAGGTTAACGTTCGTTGTGGAGATTGTTCCGCTATACCCTCTGAGGGAAGGTATTTTAATTCGATCGCCAATAGATATTGTATTCGGATCAGCCAAGCCGTTTATCTGCACGATCTCATCCACCGTTGTCTGAAAACGTGCAGCAACAATGGATAGAAAATCACCTTCCATGATCACATATTCCGGATAAACTTCAGATGGGGCTGTGGATACCTGAAAACCTGCTAAGCATAAAGCTGTCAGAAGAAAAAGAATTGAAAAGACAGTTTTTTGTTTGTAACTCATAAACCAACTCGGAAAATTGTAACATAAAATGCGTTACTTGTTGAATATTTTACTGTAAGTGTCATCCAGTTCCTTGTTGGTGAGGTGAGAATATCGTTGCGTGACAGCGATGTTGGTGTGGCGTGCGAATTCCTGAGCGATTTTCAAGTTCCCGGTTTCATGTAATACCGTGCTGACAAAATAATGTCGGAAGGAGTGCGGTGTGATTGTGCCGGCAGCTTCGCTTCCCAGGCATTCCCTGACCCGCTGTGTAACGATCATGCGGCCTGTTTTCGTCGTAATCGGCAAAATTCGCTTTCCGGCTCCTTTGTCGTGTCGGGCAAAAACCGGGTAGGAAGAGAGTTGCATCGACCCTGATCCGTCTTTAACTCCGCGTAACTCTAAATAATTTCGCATAGCCATATTAGATCGATCAGAAAAACGTATAACCGCCTGCTTATTTCCCTTCCCAATGATTATTGCCCTTTTCTCAAACCAGTCAATGTCGCCTCTTCGCAAGCCGCATATTTCATGAATTCGCAGTCCGGTATCCGCCAAAGTGATCAGAAACGCAGCGTCTCGATAATTGATCAATCGATCATTTTCGGTTTCAGCAACCTTGTCAGGCAAAGTTTCTGCGAAAAAAAGGATTTTCTCAATATCCTGTAGCGGAAATTGCGGCAACCGAATTCCGGGCTTCCTGGTACGTTGTGTAATCAAGAGTTTTACCTGATGAAGGTTCAAGGAAATCAGATTTTCTGCGGTGAGGTATTCCAGAAAGTTTTTGAATACATTGATATACAAAGTTTCTGTAGAAGACGCATAGGATTTAAGATACTTTGCATATTTCGAAGTGAAATCCTCGGTAATGATATTTATATCAGCAGTATCAGGATCAATTTCCAGTTCTTCCAACATTTCGTTGAATGCATTTAAACCATTCCGATATGTTTTCGCAGTATTTTCACTGCGGTTTAAAGAAACGTTATCAATAAAACGATCCATGGCTTCGTGAATGTTCAATTTGCACCTCTACTGTTACTTCTCGATGCCAGCAATGAGTATGATAAGGATACTTATCGAACCCATTGAATTAGTATAAGTCTAAATTCTAATATTTGTCAAATCTGAAACCAACCTCACTGTTCTCAGGACTGAGAGTTTGATAAAATTAATCACGTATAATAAAGCGCATTGGAAAAGATCAGGAGTAAAAAGAATATGATGAATCAAGACCAACGTGTAGCAGGAAGCACGACAATTGCACCGGAAGTAATCGAAACAATCATTCGCATGACTGCCATGGAAACCCCGGGTATCAACCGTGTCCCGGTTTTCAATTCCAAACCACCTGTGCGGATATCTGTTGACGCTCAAACGGTTAATGCGGATGTATACGTTATTTTAGATTATAACCAGAACATTCTCGATATCGGGAAACGGCTTCAGGAAAACTTCTCCCGTGCTATCAGTGAAACAATTGGAATGAAACCTGGCTTGCTTAATGTTCACATTGTTGATTTTGAGCCACCAACTATGGCTGATAATGGGTTCTAATTGAAATGTCCATCCCCTGGATCGATTCGTCTAAACCAGATGTGGACCCGCTGGATCTGGAAAAAGCATTATCCGATAATCCTAAAGAGGTCATTGTTGATGTCGTCAATATGAACGACGTTGAGATTGACGATCGAACGCGCGCAAGAGGAATCGCGTTGCAGGTTTTATATGAGTTGGACCTTTCCGATCATCTGCCGAATCAGATTATCAAAGAACGCCTCGAATCGGTCTCTCTCTCGCCAGAGCTGGAAGTATTTGTCGAGAAAATCGTATTGGGAGTACTCCCTTATAAGAATATTATTGATGGATTTATAGAGACATATGCTCCAGAATGGCCGATCGATCAGGTAGCTGTCATTGACAGAAATCTCGTTCGCATCGCAGTATGGGAGTTTGTCATTACCTCAACTACACCTGTCAAAGTAGCAATCAATGAATCTGTAGAGCTGGCAAAGATGTTCGGCTCAGAAAGCTCACCGCGCTTTGTGAATGGCGTCCTGGGAAGCGTTGCCAGAAATGTTGAGGGAATAAGAAACATGATAACCAATCGGTAAAACTTGTTAGAAAAGAATTTAAAAGAAAAGTCATAATATATCTATGCGAACTTCTTTTCCACTTAAAGCAGACGAACCGAACTAAATCCTAATATTAAGATATCAATAAAGTATGAAAAGCTTATTATCTTTCGAATAAAACACATGCGACCTTGTGATTTTTCTCAACTTCAAACAGGGGAATATCACGGCCGATACATGATGTTGTTGCATGAGGGCATCTTGTTCTGAATCTACATCCCGGTTCCGGCTCGATCGGACTGGTCACTTCACCTTTGATGATATATCGTGGATGTTTTCTGCTGCTGAGATCCGGAATAGGGATGGCTGACAGCAGCGCCTGCGTATATGGGTGAAGCGGATTATGAAACAACTCTTTATTCGACACTTCTTCAATACACTGCCCCAAGTACATAATAACGATCGTTTGACTGATGTGTTTAACCACAGATAAATCATGAGTGATGAAAAGGTAAGCAATCTTCTGTTGATCTTGCAGATCCATTAGCAGATTTAGTATTTGCGCTTGGATAGAAACATCGAGGGCAGAAACAGGTTCGTCACACACGATAAAATCAGGGTCAACAGCCAATGCTCTTGCTACTCCAATCCTCTGTCGTCTTCCACCATCCAGCTCATGAGGATACGAATTGCTGTATCGCTGCGCCAAGCCAACAATATCCATTAATTCTTTTACCTTTTCATTTTTCTCTTTTTGATTTTTACAAAGGTTGTTTGCAATCAAAGGTTCGGCAATGATATCGGTTACAGACATTCTGGGGTTGAGAGAGGCATAGGGGTCCTGAAAGATCATTTGCATATGCAGTCTATATTTTTTCATCTCTCTCGAATTATATTTTAGAATATTTTGGTCCTTTAACAGGACTTCTCCTGAAGTAGGTTCGATCAGACGCAGAACCAATCTACCCAGCGTAGACTTCCCACAACCGGACTCGCCCACCACTCCGAGTGTTTTCCCAGACTCCACCGTGATATTGACGCCATCTACAGCATGCAGCAATCCCTTTGGTGTTTTGAAATATTTCTTTAGATCAACAGTTTTTATTAGAACATTTTCCATTGTTTTATACCTAATTGAAGATTTTTATAATTCCTTACTGCCTGAATATAGATGACATCTGATCATATGCATTTGTTCTTTTAAAGGAAGAGGGTTTTGCTTCGTACAAATGTCCATACAGAAATCGCAGCGAGGATGGAATTTACAGCTGGCTGGTAAATCTGTTGGATCTGGCATTAAGCCCCGGATTGGTTTTAATCGTGGCTTGTCATCATCCAATCGCGGTATAGAATCAAACAAACCTTGTGTATAGGGATGATGTTTTTTATTTCTATCAAAAATATCTTCAACTGTTCCGAATTCGATGATTTCTCCCGCATACATGATAGCGATCTCATCACAAATGGACGCGACAATACCAAGATCATGAGTAATTAAGATCATGGCAGTATTTAATTGCTGTTTCAACTTCTCCATAATTTCAATAACTTGCGCTTGAATTGTGACATCTAACGCTGTCGTTGGTTCATCTGCGATGATTAATTTTGGATTGCAGATCAATGCCATGGCGATTGACACCCGTTGTTTCATACCACCAGAAAACTGATGAGGAAATTCTCTTTTTCGGTCGGACGAGATTCCAACCAATTCCAAAATCTCATCTGTCTTTCTCTCAATTTTCGTATTAGAGCGCAGAAAAAGTTGACTGTTTTGCAAAAAATTATATGATTTCTTTTTTTTATCCGATTGATGGATCATTAAAACTTCTTCAATTTGATCGGCAACTGTCATAATTGGGTTCAAACTGCTCAGTGGATCCTGAAATATCATCGAGATTTCTTTCCCGCGAATCTTCTCCATTTCAAATTCATCCAAATCTAATAGGTTTTTACCTTCGAATTTAATAGCTCCTTTGATTACCTTTCCGGTTTTTTCAGGTAACAATCGCATAATACTCAAAGCTGTTGTAGTCTTTCCTGCTCCTGTTTCACCAACCAAACCTAACGTCATACCTTCACGAAGCTGCAAAGATATGCCATTTATAGCTTTTACCACTCCTATTTCTGTATTGTAAACGGTGAATAAATCTTCAATTTCCAAAAGTGGGTTACCGTTCATTTTTATGGACCTCCTATTTCAATTTGGGATCTAAAGCATCGCGCAATCCATCACCGATGAAATTACATGCGAGAACAGTCAGCATGATTGCCAATCCTGGAAAGATGACAAGAGTCGGAAAATCACGCATATATTCCTGACCTTCTGTCAGGATCACTCCCCACTCGGGAGTTGGAGGCATAACACCAAGCCCGATGAAACTCAGCGAGGCAGCTGTGAGGATGACACCGCCAAGATTCAATGTTGCCTGGACGATGATTGGTCCCATACAATTTGGCAGAATGTGACGAAATATGATCCGATATGTGCTGCAGCCATTTGAACGAGCAGCTTCTACAAATTCACTGTTCTTAACTGACATTACTGAAGATCTGAAAATCAAAGCGAACTGGGGAATATCGGCAATCATGATTGCGAGTAAAAGGTTTGTAATGCCTGTTCCGAGCACAGAGACGATGCAGATTGCAAAAAGCGTTGACGGAATAGCCATTTGGATGTCAATAAAGCGCATGATAATGATGTCTAATTTTCCACCATAATAACCCGCGATTGAACCAATTGTCCCACCCAAAACCGTTGAGCCAGCCACAGAAACAAACCCGATCATCAATGAAATTCTTGCGCCATAGATGATCCGATAGAAAAGATTTCTTCCAAAGCCGTCTGTTCCGAACCAATAACGTGCGCTAACACCCAACAGTTTGTTTCTCAAATCATGTTTGACAATTACTTTATAATCAACCAGAAACCCGATGGCGATTGATGAGATGATCATTATTGACAGGAACAAAATACCAGCAACAGCTAATCTATTTTTAAACAGATGGCTTAAAACAAATTGCACTTGGGATTTCTTTTTTATTCTATTAATTTCTTTAGATTCCAAGCCATCATATAATTTTTTACTCATATATATCCTTCTCCCTGATTACCGATAATGGAATTTAATTCTTGGATCTATGAATGCATATGCCAGATCAACGATAAGATTAACGATGCCAAATAGAGTTGCAAGAAGAAGCGTTGAAGCCATCACGCTGGGTACATCTTTGGAGCGAATTGATAAAACCAACAGGTTACCAAGCCCAGACATGCCAAAAACAGATTCGGTAATGATTGATCCGCCTAACATGTTACCAAAATTAATTCCGATTACTGTGATCAAGGGAATCAAAGCATTTCGAAGAGTGTGAATAAAAATTACTCTGGGTTTCGATGCACCTTTTGCATAAGCAGTTTTTATGTAATCCTGACGAATTACTTCCAAAATAGTCGATCTTGTCATTCGTAATAAAGTAGCAAAGCTGCAGGCTGAACTTGTCAAAGCTGGCAAAATAAAATGTTTTAGACTATCTGAACCGTAGGAAGGAACCCAGCCCAGCTTCAGAGAAAAAAGTATGATAAGCAGTAATCCAAGCCAAAATGGTGGTACCGAGATAAAACCCATACTTAATACGGTTGAAAGAGTATCAATAAACGAGTATTGTTTTACAGCTGACAGTATCCCAATAGGAATACCGACAATAATCGCGATAATAATACTGAAGAAAGCCAGTTTGAGTGTTGTTGGGAAACGTGCCCGGATTTCATATATGACTGGCATGCCTGTCCGATAAGAAATTCCGAAATTTCCCTGCAGCACGTTTTTCATATAGCTATAGTAACGAAAGAAAAATGGATCGTTTAAACCCAGTTCCTCCGTTAGCTTTTCAACAGCTGCAGGTGTTGCTTTCTCTCCTAATAATAAACGGGCTGGATTGCCAGGCATGAAACTCATGATTAAGAAAATTACAAATGATATACCAATCAATACTGGAATCATCAGCAATAATCTTTTTAAAATATATTTGTACATCAGCAACTCCGCATTCACATAATATTCGATGTACTCGTTTTACATGATCTTCCGGTTTGTGGAGATCGATAAGATACAGGTGTCTCAACTTTTTAGATTGAGACACCTGATAATGAAATCAGTTAATGATTTCTATTCCTGCCAGTAGAAGTCATAGACATTGTAGAAAGACCATGGATTTGCTGTAACACCGAGAAGATTTTTGTTGGTGGCAATATTTGCTTTGTTCCATGTGATTGGAATCATTGGAAGATCTTTGCTCAGCTGGACAAGGACTTTTTTGTATAGTTCTGCCCTGTCGTTATCATTCACTGTTACGCGCGCTTCATCCAGCCATTGATCAACATCGGGATTTGAGTATCCATTATCATTAAAATATTCGCCGGTACGTACAACTGTGTAAATACTCTCATCAACCGTTGGCGCTGTGAATGTATTTCCGTCACAGATTATGTCAAAATCCCCTCTTTGTTTTGCGTCATTGAATGCGGATCTTTCAACCTGATTGATTTTGACATCAATACCGATGTCAGCCAGAGAATCCTGGAGAACCTGAGATAACTTAGACATTTTTGCTGTGTAGAGAAGAATCGAAATCTCAGTTTTCTCTGAAAGGTTTGCTTCTTCAATAAGCTGTTGGCTTTTTTCCAGGTCAAATGGATATTTTTCCACTTCATCTGTGAACCCCAGATAAGTTGGCAGTGCAAAAGTGTCAACAATTTCACCGTCACCCTCAAAGATTCCATATAGAATCTCTTCTTTGTCGATTGCATGGGCAATAGCTTGCCTCACAAGCGGATTATCAAAGGGAGAGCGAGCCATATTCAGCTGTATGAATGTGAACCCAAATGATAAACCTGTATGTAGTTCGAGAGTTGGACTTTTGTTAATCCGTTTGAAACTTGACGGAGGTACTCCAACATAAGCGTCAATATCGCCGGCTTCAAGGCTGATCACCGCAGCGTTAGGATCAGTAATAACTCGATACTCCACATTTTTAATTGGCGCTTCTCCCATATGATAGTTAGGATTTGCTTTGAACAAAACACGTTCGCCAATTCTCCAGTCCACTAACATGTATGGGCCTGTCGTTACCGGATCCATTGAAAAATCTTCCCCTTTATCCTTAACAGCTTTCTCACTGACGATACCTGCTGTCGGTAATGCCAAAGCGAATAAAAATTCCGGATAAGGTCCGTCTAGAGTTAATTTCAGCGTATCGTCTCCAATGCCTTCAGCTTTAATGACACGGGCAAAACTCGGGACTGCTTTCGGTGATTCCATTCCCCTCTGCATGGAAAAGACAACGTCAGATAGCTTCATCTCAGTTCCATCGGAAAACTTAACACCTTTCTTGATCTTAAACAAGTATTCCGTTCCATCTTCTGAAACAGACCAACTTTCCGCAATACAAGGATAGATTTCATAAGTTTCGTTGTCCATTCTGACAAGAGGATCATAAAGGATTGTGTTAATCCGCATTCCGTTGTCGTTTATATTATTATGGGTATCGAAATTTGGCGTATCTCCGTAATGTGCAATGATTAATGTATTATCCTTTGCTGTGGCATAGACACTCTGAAGCGAAAAAGCTGTCGAAAACAGAAACAGCATCAGACAAACTGCAAAAACAAATCTTCTCATATTCATATCTTTTTCTCCTTTATTTCTATAGATCTTTTTCAAAATTGGTCCAAACATCCGTTTCCAATGGCTGAAGATATTCTGTCGTAACTGTATCGAGATCGAAGAATTCCTGATAGGGATCGTATTTTTTATATTCAGCATAAGGTCCATCCCAGTTTTTCCTGCGTTCTTTATATGCGTGGTGTCCTTCAAGTGAGTCATATTCGAAAATCATCACAAAGACACCCGTCGGGTTCGCTTCACGATCAGTTTTTTGATAATATTTGGCGCTTACCCATTCCGGAAACAGATTTTCTTTGTTCTTTTTGAGATAATCGAACCAGTTGCGGATAGATTGCCGGTAGGCTGCCTCATCAACGTTTTCTTTCAATCTCCAAGTTTCATACTCCAAGAAATGCATATTTTTCTCCCATTTATGGTTACCAAGGACGTTTATAATCAGGTTTTCTGCCGATCTTGTTTATTTCTTCCGATAATACCCTCACCAGCGCGTCAATATCCCGCTCATTGTTGAAGTAATGGCACGAGATGCGGAACCCACCGACATTATCAGTAAACCGCATTGCTACATATACACGTTTTTTATGCAGGTTGGCTAAAATCCTCCTCTCTATGGCAAGATCTTCGAAAAATCGGGCAGTCACGATTCCTGCGTATCTGCCGTTTGTTCGATTGGTGATTAACGTTCCACCAATATTTTCGATTTGATCCATACAATAAGTTGAGAGTTGATGGACTCTTTTCTCGATATTATCTATTCCGATTGAATTCACCAACTCCAAAGTTTCTCCTAAAGCAATTGTTCCGACATAATTGGAAGTTCCGCCAATTTCGAATTTTCTGGCAGTCATATTAAATTCCCAATCATTCACAGATAGTGCTTTCGGATTTTCCCAATAGGCGCCCCAGCCATCTTTTGGTTCTTTTGTGTTCAGATACCCGAAATAAGTCTGTTGCAAAAGCGGGATCGTATTTTTATTGATATACAGAACGCCGGAGCCAAAAGGAGAATTCAGCCATTTATGCCCTCCGGCAACTAATAAATCGACGTGAATCTCTTTTGTGTCGATATTGCATACACCTAATTCTTGCACTGCATCCACGACCAAGAATATTCCATTTGACTCACAGAAATCCCCGATCTCTTTTAAGTTCATTCTCCAGCCATTGCACCATTCGACTGAGGAAATGACAACGATTCGGGTGTGTTTATCGCAGATATTTTTGAAATCATCGGCATGAAAACTGCTGTCCGGGGTTTTCAATACCCGAATCTCAAAATTCTTTTCTTTTCGCAGCATACACCAGGGTAATGCAACCTGAATAAATTCAAGATTTGTGGTAACGATGTTGTCACCATGCGTCAATTCAATTGCATTTGCTGCAATGTTTAGGCCATGGCTTGTGCTTTCGACAACGGCGATTTCCTCTGGTTCGGCGTTAAGCAGGCGGCATCCTTCAAGATAGGCTTTTTGCCGTTTTCGGTCCATTGAAATATGATGTGCGCTGGAATTTTCCTCTTCTTGTCTGGTAGTAAAATCAGCGAACTCTTTTATAACTTGCACGGTTTTCTGCGGTGCAAAACTGACACAAGCGGCGTCTAAAAAAGTCATTGTCTCTAAGACAGGCCATTGTTCTTTTCTTAATTTTTCCCAATTAGTCATAAAAATAACCCTTGTTATCCTCTTAGAAAAGTTTTGTTAACTCATCAGATGTGAATTGCTGAATTTCGAATTTATAACCCTCAGGCCCTTCAATGAAAAATGAAATCAAATCCACGCCTTTTACTTGTTTCAATGCACTTAATCCTGAAACTTTTTTTCTTTTCATTTCATTAAAGATGTTTTCGACATCATTTACAGTAAAACTGACCAAAACACCATTGTGACTTTCGATTTTGATTGAACTATCTTTTTCATTTACGACGCCCAAAAAAGATTTATCGCCCAATCCATAAATAACAGCCCAGCCAAAATCTTTAACCAACGGAAGATGCAAGACTTCCTCAAAAAATTGCCTTGCGGCTTTCACATCTTCAAAATACAGGAACGTAAAATTTGATTTGATTTCGAAATTTACCATAGACTCAAACAGTTCTCCTTTTTTATGATCATTATCAAAATCATTTGCCAATTTGTAGACAGAAATGATCTTGGCACAATCGATGATTTTCGGTCGAAAATTTATCTCTTGATTATTCTTTTGTTGTTTCGTTATAATCATTATAGATATATAAATTTTTCAATTCTGTTAACTGGTTAACAGAATTGAAAAAAAAGAATATTTGTCTGATTTAAAAGAGTTACGATGAAATGAAAGCCAAAGAAGATGAAAATATATCGCTCTGGTTGCGTGGGGATCTAAAGCAATGGGACACATTGACCGCGGATTGCCGGTTGATGCCTATTAAAAAGAATGCCATCTTATTTTTAAAAGGTGATCCGGCCGAAAATGCATATGTGGTAAAATCCGGAAGAATCAGAATGATCTCAATCGATGAATCTGGAAATGA
>JAAZKE010000107.1 GCA_012799995.1 Chloroflexota bacterium
CCTTCTGACGTTGCAACCGTTCTGCTTCCTGCATTAGTTCATTATTGCTCTTATTGTAAACGGGAGGTTCAAGGTAGCCTTTGGTCATCAGGCCGACCAGCACCTTTCGCTGCTGTGCATTTTCTTCGAGTTTCTTGTCAAGCTCCTGAATGCTTACCAGGCTGTCATCGGAATTCATCCCGCGCAGGCTCACAAGCAGCGGTTTGAGTACTATCTGATGCCCGAAGATCAGCTTATTCATCATGGTTACAAAGGCATATTCAAAATCGTGCTCCCGGATATATTTCATCGAACATGTATTGATGTCCGCGATGTGATTGGAGCAGCACCATGCAATGTATTTTTTGCCACTTGAATGGATTCGGCGTTTGAAGGTGCCGCCACACTTGCTGCAGATGATTTTGCTAGAAAACGGGTACCGGTTCTGGTATTTTTTGCTGTGCCTTTCCAGGCTTTTTTCCTTACTACGCTGTTCGATAACAATTTGCGCGGCTGCAAACACTTCATGACTTATAATTGGTTCATGATGGTTTATAACTAAATATTGGTCTTTCTCACCATGATTGTAGTGCCTGTTAAAGTACTCATCGGTATAGGTCTTTTGGAAAATGGCAACACCGGTGTATTTTTCATTATTGGCCATTCCGCGAATGGTTGTCGCCGTCCAGCGACCGCCTTTTCTGGTGGGTATCTTGCGGCTATTCAAATCATCCGCAACTTTTTCAGCGCTTTTCCCGGACAAAATTGCGTTAAAGATAAACCGGACGGTTTCTGCCTGGGCTTCATTCACAACCAACTGTCCATCTACGGCATCGTAACCAAAAGGGGGGCAGGAGATTTTGTAGGTACCGTTTTGGAAGCGGCGCTTTACTGACCACTTACTGTTCTCTGCAATAGAGACCGATTCGCTTTCGGCCAGTCCACTCAGGATCGACAGCATGAGTTCGCTTTCCATTGATCCGGTGTTGATGTTTTCTTTCTCGAAATATATGAAGATGCCGAGGTCAATCAGCTTTCTGACCAGTTCCAAACAGTCAGTGGTGTTTCGGGCAAACCGACTGATGGATTTGGTTACGATAAAGTCTATTTTCCTATTTTCACAGTCGGCAATCATCCGAAGCAGTTCAGGGCGTTTTTCCTTTTTTGTACCCGTGATGCCTTCATCATAGTAAAGCCCGGCAAACTCCCAATTCGGGTTTGATTTGATGTAGGATTCATAGTGCTTCATCTGCGTTTCAAGGCTTTCCAACTGTTCATCGCTGTCGGTAGAGACACGGCAGTAGGCCGCAACACGCAGCTTGGGCCGTTCGGTAAAATCAGCTGTATTTTGAACGATTTTCGTTACCTTTTTCAAATTATCACCTCCTGGTCAGTGTGTCATATTACCTCTGAAGTTCAGTAATATCAACAATTTCCGGGCATAATCTGTGCCAGGGCAGGAGAGAAAGACTGGCGGTTAAGCGCGGTTATCTGGTTAAATTCGCCCACAGTAATCAAGTCGTTTTTCAACATGGATTCTAATATTTGCTGGGCCAGAAAATAATCATATTCATGCTGCAATTGCTCATGCGAAACAGGCTTTTTCTCATAATTGATTCCCGGTTTTCCATCTGTAACGCTTGCCATTTTATCGATTCCTCCCATCGGAGGGCAAATATCCCTCTCACCATTCAAAGGACAGTAGAGGGAGATTTGAGTACCAAAAACAAGGAGGAGAAGGGGTGGGTAGGGGAGAGGGAGGTGAACCCCAACAAAAAAAGCCCGCAGAGCGAGTAGCTCCACGGGCGGTTGCTTAATGTAATCGTAATCAATGCTGCTGCGATGAAATGTATTCAGCCATTCGCTCAATAAGCAGTCCGGCATATTCGCCTTTGACGGTTTTGCCTGC
>JAAZKE010000108.1 GCA_012799995.1 Chloroflexota bacterium
AGCCTATAACCACCCATGGAGAACCTATGGAAAGAAGCTAAATAGTAAACCTGTTTTGACAACTATGATTACCAATTAGGACATTTCTAACTTGCCAGCAATAGGACATTTCTATTTAGCCTTGACACATTTTTACAAGATATTTGTAAACTGCTTTCAATTCGTTAATCATGTCACTGTGACTGTTTTTTGTTGTTTTTCATATCTGACGTCGTCGAATGATTTGAGAAAAAACTTTATAAAAAATAATTATTTTCATAAATGGATTTAGCTGGTAAAATTACTGGGTGGACTACACGTCTTAACAATATAACAAAATTTATTTTGCGGGGGGATCTATGTATAAAATTCTTAAAAAGAAGAATCTCAACCCAGCGGTGACCATGATTGAAGTAGAAGCACCGTTTGTAGCCAAAAAGGCAAAGCCAGGACAGTTTATAATCCTGCGTGTTGATGAAAGTGGGGAACGTGTGCCCTTCACGATTTCAGATGTTAACCGTGAAACGGGTGGTGTTTCGATTATTTTCCAAATCGTTGGTGCTACAACGGAGAAGATGAATCATCTTGAAGTTGGCGATTCACTGCATGACTTCGTAGGCCCGTTAGGAAAGCCGTCTGAACTGGAAGGACTGAAAAAAGTAGCAGTAGTCGGCGGTGGCGTAGGTTGTGCGATCGCTTATCCGGTTGCCAAGACACTGCATAATAACGGCACGACGGTTCATTCGGTCGTTGGTTTCCGTAGCAAAGATATAATCATTTTAGAAGATGAATTCAAAGCGATCAGCGATAAATTGATCGTCATGACCGATGATGGAAGTAATGGCAATAAAGGCATGGTAACCGACGCTTTGAAGTCACTCCTTGATGCTGGCGAAGTTTATGATGAGGTCATAACAATCGGACCATTGATTATGATGAAGTTTGTCGCCAAATTGACAAAAGAGTACGGTGTGAAGACGATCGCCAGCATGAACCCGATTATGGTTGATGGTACTGGAATGTGCGGAGGTTGCCGATTGACGGTGGACGGTCAGACAAAATTTGCATGTGTTGACGGCCCCGAATTTGACGCTCATAAAATTGATTTCGACGAAGTGATGGCAAGAACATCTTTGTATAAGGATTTCGAGCGGAAAGCTCACGATGAAGCTTGCAATCTATTCAAACAGGAGGTTCAATAATCATGGCTAACATGTCCGTAAAAAAGAATGAAATGCCGTCACAGGATCCGCATGTCCGGAACAAAAACTTCAATGAAGTTGCTTTGGGGTATAGTGAAGAACAGGCTCTTGATGAAGCTGCACGCTGTTTGCAGTGTAAACATCGCCCCTGCATAGCTGGATGTCCGGTTGGAATTAAGATCCCCGATTTCATCAAAAAGATTTCTGAAAAAGACTTTGAAGGTGCCTATCAGGTTATTTTGGAAGACAACTCCCTGCCGGCAATATGTGGTCGCGTTTGTCCTCAGGAATCACAATGTGAAGCTCACTGTGTGCGTGGTATTAAGCATGAACCAGTAGCAATCGGCCGTCTGGAACGCTATGTGGCAGATCGTCACATAGCGCTTGCTAAAGAAGCCAAAGTAAATAAACCGCAATCCAATGGGCACAAAGTTGCCATTGTTGGATCTGGCCCGGCAGGATTGACAGCCGCTGGAGAATTGGCAAAAAAAGGCTATGACGTTACAATTTTTGAAGCACTGCATCTGGCGGGTGGCGTGTTGGTTTATGGTATTCCAGAATTCCGTCTTCCAAAAGCGATCGTCCAGAAAGAAATTGACGCCCTCAAAAAAATGGGTGTGAAAATCCAGTTGAATGTTGTTGTTGGACGTTCAATTTCAATTGATGATCTGATTCAAGAGGGCTTTGAGGCTGTGTTTGTTGGCTCTGGCGCAGGGCTGCCAAAATTTATGAACATCCCGGGCGAAAACCTGAACTGTGTTTACTCTGCAAATGAATTCCTGACCCGTGTTAACCTGATGAAATCCTATCGCGTTGACAGCTCAACACCGTTGGTTAAATCTAAGCGAGTGGCAGTTGTTGGTGGTGGCAACGTTGCTATGGATGCTGCCCGCTGTGCAAAACGTTTAGGTGCAGAAGAAGTCTACATTGTCTATCGCCGTTCTGAAAAAGAATTGCCTGCCCGTGTCGAAGAAGTTGAACACGCTAAAGAAGAAGGTATTATCTTTAAATTCCTTACCAGCCCGGTTGAAATCCTTGGAAACGAGAAACGATTTGTTACCGGTATGAAATGCATCGAGATGGAACTTGGTGAACCGGATGCGTCAGGCAGAAGACGCCCGGTTGAGAAAGCCGGCTCGGAATTCATGCTCGAACTCGACAGCGTTATCATGGCGATCGGTACTTCCCCCAACCCGTTGATCAAAATGACCACAGAAGGCCTGGATACCCAGAAATGGGGTGGAATTGTCATCAATGAAGATACCGGTAAAACATCACGTGAAGGCGTTTACGCTGGTGGTGATGCTGTTACAGGCGCTGCTACTGTGATCCTTGCAATGGGTGCCGGAAAAACTGCTGCAGCAGGAATTGACGAGTACATTCAGGGTAAAAACAAATAGAAATAATCAGGTGTATTTTACAAAAACAGATCCGAAGTTGTTTACGGGTCTGTTTTTTGTTTAAACATGAATTACCAACAAGAATGAAAGATACATGTATTTAACAAAGGAAATTTTGGTAGAATGAATATCAGACTGAGACATTTTCCGATAGATTTGTGAGGGATTATGGCACTTGACTTTAATAAATCGATTTTGAGGTTGGTCGTATTATCGATCTTTATCGCATTGCTGATGTTCGCGCTTTCCGGCTGTGAGCCTGATCCAAAGATATCTACGGCAACCTTTGAAGCGGCGCTTGCTGAGAAGTTGACAGCTTTGCCAAGCTCAACGGCCTATCCTACTTATACAGCGCAGGCAACTCAAACGTCTTATGCAACCTATACCCCTGCTTCTACTGCAACTCGATACCCGACATATACGGCCTTACCGACCCTGACCAGTCTTCCTACCAATACTAAATATCCTACCTATACACCATTGGCAACCAGTACGCGCTATCCGACGCACACACAATTGCCATCGTACACGCCTTTCCCTGCCAATACTGCTTATCCAACTTATACACCCGCTGCGACTTACACTGAGGTGGTAAGGATAGTAATGGTTACCCCTACGACAGATGACAGTGTACTTAAAGCGCCCAAAGGTGATGGGTTTTATCTGGTTGGTCCGGAAATCGCTTATGGCATCTGGCGATCAGAGGGGGACCATAATAAATGTTATTGGAAAGTAACTGACGTAAAAGGAGGCATTATCTCCAACTTTATCGGCACCGCTGGTGGCACCGTCTATCTGGATGAAAATGCTTATCAGATTGAAATTCGAAATTGCGGAAAACTGAAATTCTACAGTCCGATAAATTAATAACTAACCTCAGGGAATTTGAATAAATTGTGGAATTTGGCTCTGGTCACCATAAACCGGAACCAGAATTTCCTCATTTCCGTGCGGATCTTGTTCCACATTGACCATGACATGAATGCGTTGTTCGGAATAATGCCCTGAGGATGATTCGACAAAAATTCTCAGGGTATAAGGTCCATTTTCCAACCCCGTCAGATTCCAGTCACCAATTTTCTCAGGCTGGATTACACTTCGATTGGGGTAGCTGGCGATTACATACCATTCTTCTGGTTCCCATCCAGAGCCAAATTCCAAGCTGAAATTCCTGATCCCTGCCGGGTCATTCACCACTGCGTAGATTTCCGTCATCGGGCTCTTAAGTTCCGTATTATCCGACAAATTGACGAACTGAATCAGTGGCTCCGATTCACCCTGTTCGCAACTTTCAGACGGAGTGAACAGGATCGGTTGATCAGATGGCGCAAGATTCATTGATTTCGCCCAGTTTATCCCCTCTGACGTGGAGAGAATCCAACGTTGAGCCCATGGATCTTTTACGTTGATTGTCATCATTGTTTTAACAGAATTAGGACAAAATTGATTGGCGATTTTGCCATTCCAGGTATTGATCGGTATGTATTGCCAGAGATCCTGCTCAGGCGGTATTGGAGGTTGATCAGCTGCGAAAATTTCATTGCGTGTACCAGGACAATAGTTGGAGGGATAACCTCCTGAAACGGAACAGATCGTTATCTCAGTTAATCCTGCAGGGACAGAGAATGATCCGGGGTTGTTCCCAGTAAGTATTGGTACGACTGTTTGCATAAAGGTTGACCAGGCAGGCGCTGCACCGGTCAGTCCGGTGGTTTCGATCATGGGCGTGTAATCGGCATTTCCGAACCATACCCCAGTGGTTAAGTCTGGTGTATAGCCAATTGTCAGGTTATCGCGGAAGTCATTGGTTGTGCCGGTTTTGACCGCTGCTGGAAATGGCAGGTTCAACACTGAATTGCTTCCGAACATCGGCGTCCTGGCGTTGTTATCCGAGAGAATTGAGGTGATTTGGTAGGCATATTCCGCCCTTAATGGCTGTTGGTTGTCAGGTGATGAGGTAGGTTCGTAAATCAGTTCATCCCGGCTATTGTAAATTTTCAGGATCGGCTTCAATGGCACTGATTTGCCATTATTGGCAAGCAGATTGAATGCCTGCGTCATTTCCAGCAAGGTCACTTCACCGCCACCCAGCGCGATTGAAAGACCGTAGCCGGGTTTTACCAGGCTGGTGAGACCAATGCGTTCTGCAAACTCCATGAAACCATTGTTTTCCATGGTAGCGGGATTATCATAAATTCCCACGAATTCCAGTGCTTTTATCGCCGGGATATTATAGGAATTCCCCAGCGCATCTCTCAGGAGAACAGGACCGTGGAATTTATTGTCATAGTTCTGAGGGACGTAGGGCGCTGCATGCTGTAAATCAGCCTCAATCCCGGTAGGAGAGAATTCAGTCGGTACATCCCAAAGCAGGGTAGCTGGCGTCCATCCTTTTTCAAATGCCGATGCGTAAATCAGCGGTTTGATCACAGAGCCGGGTTGGCGTGGTGAAGTTGCCATGTTGACCTGTCCGGCGTTTTCGGTATCGTAGAAGTCCGGTGAACCGACCATGGCGAGAATTTCGCCACTTTGCGGCTCGATCGCAACCAGAGCGCCATTGTGGACGTTATTCCCACTGAGTTGTGCTAATTGTTTGCTGATTGTTTCCTGTGCTGTATCCTGTATAGCTGGGTCCAGAGAGGTGTAAATAGTGAGACCGGAGCGAAACAAGTCCTGTGGGCCAACCATCTCTTCCAGAATCGTGCGAATATAATTGACCCAGTGAGGATATTTAATCGGAAAAGTTACCTGTTCAAAATCGTAGTCCTCGATTTCTTTAATACCTCGATCTACCATCAGTTCATCAACGCATATTGGATTCTCTGAATTCCCAACTTTTATACAATCAGTTTCCTGACTAAGTGAATAAGTGAGCAACAGAACAGTGCGGTGCCGCAGCAGTGTTTTTTCGCGATTCGAAAAAATGTCGTATACCGAAGGAGCTTGTGGTAATCCTGCCAGGAAAGCGCTCTGTGCGAAATCAAGATATTTCGACGGAATTCCAAAGTAGGTTTTAGCAGCGGCTTCTATCCCATAGGCAAAGTTGCTGTAGTAATTTTCATTAAGGTACAGCTCCAGAATTTGATCTTTGGTGTAACGGCGGGTTATTTCAGCTGCCAGAAAAATCTCTTTGATCTTTCGTTCAATCGTTCGTTGTGAACGTTCTTCAGCGGTTAGCAGCAGGTTGCGTGCCAGCTGTTGAGTGATAGTTGAAGCGCCGGAAATCGTTTTGCCACTCTGAAGGTTTTGTATTACAGCACGCACAATTGCAATCATGTCAAAGCCGGGATGGTTGTAAAAATCTTTGTCCTCGGTCGCGATGGTAGCTGCTACAACGAAAGGGGAAATGTCAGAAATAGATACATAATTCCGCCGTCCGGCATTAGGGTCGATAATTTCGTATAGTAAATTTCCTTCCCGATCAAGGATTTTCGTGGTCTGGAATTGGGAAGCCTTCGTCTGCAGATCCCCAACATCCGGGAGGGTTCTTGCTACCGTCATGTAGAAGATCATGCTAATGGCTGTAATCAGGAAAGCAGTTCCCAGCAGGGTGAACAGAAAAACCTTCAGGATAAAGAGAAGATTGATTCTTGCTTTTACAGATGATGGTTCGCTTTTTTTGTTTTTCAAGTCAGGTTCCAATAAATTGTGGTTTGATTAGCTTTTATAAATCAAATGTTTTTGAAGAAAATAAACTCTTATCATAACGAAAAGGAGCGGTGCACTTGAGAGAACTCCTTGTCA
>JAAZKE010000109.1 GCA_012799995.1 Chloroflexota bacterium
TGCTGGTGTTAGTGCCATCCCGTAATGCAATCCAGGTATACCAGGACACAGTCTCTTCACGCGGCAATCGAGCGAGCGTAATGACCTTCAGCACGCTTGTGAAACGGTCACTGGAACTGTTTTGGCCAGCAATTGCAGAAAGTGCAGGATTTCGAAATCATCAAAAAGCCCCCGTTTTCCTCACCAACGAAACTTCCCAGATTTTTATGGCGGAAATCATCCGCGAAAAGATGCGCGCCGGTTACTTCAATTCACTCCAGCTCAGCCCGAGCCGCACGTACAATCAGATTCTGATCGCCTATCACAAGTTGGCCGCAGCAGGCTTCCCGCCAGACAGCTATGCGCAGCGAATGAAATCCGCCTGGACAGGCGAATCCGCATTTCTGGATGTATTTGACCATGTCCAGGATTGTATTTTGATCTTTCGCAGCTTATGTATGGAATATAACCTGCTGGATTACGCGATCCAGCTGGAACTTTTCAGAGATTATCTACTTCCAAACATAAGCTTTCAAACCTGGATACCTTCGCAATACCATCACTTAATTTTCGATAACATAGAAGAAGAAATACCGATTGCGCACGATTTTTGTGAACTTGTACTCCCCAGGCTTGAAACCGTGCTGTTCGTTTACGATCATGAAGGGGGATTTCGTGATTTCATGGGCGGTGATCCGACTTCAGCCCGTCGCTTTTATTGGATGTGTGAGCAAACTCTGAAATTGGAGAGCTCGTACATTAATTCTCCGCAGGTAACTGCACTGGCTACCGCACTGAAACAGACGGGGAAGATCACCACAGACTGGAAACAGGATGTACGCAGGGTGTTTGAATTTACCCCCTTTCGTGACTACTCTTCAATGATAAAGCAGGTTGCCATTGAAGTTGCTGATTTAATTCGAAGGCAACAGGTTCCTCCTGAAGAAATCGTGATCATTACGCCATTGAACGCGGATATCCTGTATATTTCGATCGAACGGGAACTGCGCATCCAGAACATTTCCTGCTATATTCACAGACCTTCGCGACCTTTATTTCAGGAGAAAGAGACCAAAAGTTTTATTACCTTAACGGAGATTTTGCATCCGGAATGGGACTTGCTGCCTAGCCTGTTTGACATCAGCATGATGCTGCAAACTTTTATCCCTGATCTTGATCCATTGCGCGCACAACGGCTGGCTGCAATTGGATTTAAAGTTGTTGAAGATTCGGAAACGATGGCAAAGCGATATTCGCTGCACTCAACCTCTAATGCAAAAGCTACCACGCGCGACAGGTTCCCAGAACAGGTATTGAGCAGTTTTGAAATCCTGCGAAAGTGGATCGCGCGAAATCAATCTACAACTGAAACTCCTGACCTGACAATAACCAGGTTCTTTCATGAAATTCTTTCTCAGGAAGGGTTTTCTTCCTACACTGGTGGATCTGAGATCGTGAATATGGCTGCCGGGAAAGTAATCGAATCAATGAAGAATTTTCGAAGAGTGCTTGAGCAACTCTCTGAAATCACTGTTTCCTGGAAAGACTATTTTTCTTTGGTGCATGATGGC
The DNA here is from genome assembly GCA_012799995.1 of Chloroflexota bacterium. GTDB lineage: Bacteria > Chloroflexota > Anaerolineae > Anaerolineales > Anaerolineaceae > Flexilinea. The sequence continues at coordinate 1,551 of JAAZKE010000109.1, forward strand.
ATGGTTTCGGCGTTCTATTATGAGGACTGGTTTGCACAACCAGCGGACGCTGTCCTGGTTACGCTGGCTGGAACGTATGCGATGATGAACAAACCGGTACGATATCAGATCTGGCTTAACGCCGGCGCATCGCGCTGGTGGGAGCGGGTGTACGGACAACTCACCAACGATTTAATTCTTTCCCGCAACTGGCAGCCCGGCTCTCTTTGGGATGCGGACACGATTTTCTCCAACAATGACGCTCATATGAACAGGCTGGTTCAATCGCTCATTGCGCGTTGTAAGGAACAGGTGCGTGTCTATGCCAGTGAATTAAATGAATCAGGGCAGGATCAGAAATCGCGCTTTCTGTACTTTTTATCATCCTTCGCTAATCAACTTGTCCAATTGCAACACGAAACGTCAGCCCTCTCCATAAACAACGAGTGCAATCAAAATGGGTTTGGTTTTGAAGCAATTGAAGGAGTGGATTGATGCCCTTCATTCCCCGTCCTTCACAAGCAGAAATATTGAAATATCAGGGTGGCACAATGGGAATATCGGCTGTTCCCGGCAGTGGTAAAACACATTCGCTCTCTGCACTGGCGTCAAATCTGGTTGAGGATCTGGTAACCACCGAGAGTTCTTTTGAACACGGTCAACCTGAGTCAGAGATCCTGGTAGTCACTTTTTCGAATGCAGCGGTTGCCAATTTTGCTGCCCGCATTGGCTCTTTTCTGTCTGAAAAAGGGATGATACCTGGGATCGGTTATCGCGTTCGCACGCTTCATAGTCTGGCAGCTGAAATCGTGCGCAATCGCTCTGAATCTTTTGGCCTTGACCCGGATTTCCTGATTTTAGATGCGGATCAGTCAGAAACGCTACTGCATAAAGCTGTAAACAACTGGGTATCGCGCAACGATGACAGTCTGCTGTGCTACTACCTGAAACCGGAATATTCTGAAGACTGGATAGATAAATCAAGAGAGAAACTGTGGGTTCCAAACCTTCAGAAATTCGCTGCAAACGTCATCTCTCAGGCAAAGGATTATCAACTGACAGCGGAGGAGATTCTGCTTCGAATTAATCGATATCAGAAAGGTCACGCTGATTTTCGATTACTGCGTGCAATTGCCGAGATTTACGCTGAATATACGCTGCTGCTTGAAAACTACCCGGCATTGGACTTCGCAGATTTGATGTTCAAAGCCAATCGAATGCTGTCTCTTGATCCGGGCTACCTATCCATGCTACAGCAGCAGTGGCCAGTCATTCTGGAGGACGAAGCGCAGGACAGCTCGCTGATTCAGGAAACAGTGCTACGCAAATTGACTGATACAATGCGAAATTGGGTGCGGGTTGGCGACCCGAATCAGGCAATCAACGAAACATTCACCACCGCAGACCCGGTTTTCCTCAAAAACTTTCTGCATGAAGCTGACAAAGCGATCAACCTGCAGGAGTCAGGCCGATCGACGGTGAGCATCCTTAAACTTGCCAATAACCTGATCAAATGGGTGCAGGAAGAACACCCAACCCTGGAGTGCCGTAATGCGCTGGTACCGCCATATATTCGTCCCACACCGACGAATGACCCTCAAAGTAACCCCTCTGACGCGCCGGAGAGGATCGTCTTCATTGACAAGCCGCTTACATCCAGTGAGGAAGTAGCGCTGGTGAGTAAGGCTGCGGCAACGCAGGTCAAGCTTCATCCACAGGAAACCACCGCCATTCTCGTCCCCAGTAATGATTTTGGCGCCAGATTTTTCAGCGAACTGGCACAATATAATGTGGAAGTGATTGAAATTTTGAAGAGCAATCAGAATATCGGCGCCACGGCGGATAGAATCGCCGCTGCGGTTAGCTGGTTTTCACTTCCGATGAAGATCGAATCTACCAAAACCTTATTTAAGATTTTGTATAATCCGTTAGCAGACGGAGATTTCTTTCTCACCGAAAGTGACCAGCAAATTGCCGTTGAAATCCTCGATCAGTTTTCGACCAGCGATGATTTCATCTATCCGCTGGAGCCGGAGGCTTTCAAATCCGTTTTTAGCGCTGAAAAGTACTCTGAAATGGCTGTGCTGTCTCTGTTTTCATTCCGTTATCTGTTGGGTAAATGGCTTGATACCCGCAGCTTGCGCACGGATCATATGATTCTGATCATCGCTCAGGACCTTTTCGTCGAGAATGAGGCGATGAACATCGCCAATCAGATCGCACGGATCGCGAGACAAACCATGAGCGACCAACCTGAGCTTACCTTTAACGAGCTTGCCAATTTGATCAAAACGATCGCCAAAGAGGCAAATAAATACCCCGGCTTGAATCAGGTGGATACTCAATTTGACCCGGATCTGTATCGCGGGAAAATTGTGGTAACCACATTTCACAAAGCCAAGGGCCTTGAATGGGATCAGGTATACCTGACCAGCTGCAATAACTACGATTTTCCTGTCGGTCCGGGATACGATGAGGATGGGTATCGTGAGTACAGACGAGGGCAGCTTCCATTTATCCGCGATCAGCTTGAACTTCAGGAGGAAGCGCTCGAACAACTGCGTATTCTGGCACAGGATGAACCCGGGCTGAACTATCACGAGGGAAGCGGAACTGAGAAAGCATATATCGCATACGTTTCAGAACGGTTACGGCTGCTATACGTTGGTATCACCCGCGCAAAAAAAGGATTGCAAATATCGTGGAATACCGGTACAAATACTACCTGTCGCGAGGCTGTCGCTGTCAGGAAACTGCGTGAAATCCATGGGAGAACAGCATGAAATTCTCATTTAGCTCTTCTCAAATTCAAACCTATAATCAATGCCCATGGAAATATTATCTGACGTACAAGGCCAGAATCGCCTGGCCAAAACCGGTAAGTCAGCTGTTTCGTGAATTTGAAGCGGAAACAACGCTTGGCGAGGAATTTCACCGCGCAGTTCATCGAATTCTACAGGGAATCACCATCCCTGTTATTAATGACGATGAAAACCCGCAATTGATTCAATGGCTCGATAATTTCCGGGCGCTCGACCCTGCATCAGGTGCGAAACAGGTATTTTCAGAGTATGAATTAAGCGCCGTCGTTGATGGCTCATTATGGTCAGGGAAATTTGACTGCATCGCTCTATACGAACACGCGATCGTGATCTTTGACTGGAAGACCTCCAGCAGACCACTCCAACGGAAGCGACTGCTTCAGGCTGCGCAAACGCGCCTTTATCCTTTCCTGATGGCGGAGAATCTGGATCGGTTCGCCGGTCAGGATCAATTTGAAGTAAGTGCAATTAAAATGGTTTACTGGAATCCCAATTTTCCCGAGTCAAAAGTGAGTTTAAGCTACGATACAGCTCAATACCAGGCAGATCGAATTTTTTTGAACCTGTTCGCAGAAAAACTGATGCAGCAAAGCGAGCATGCATTTCTGAAAACCGATGACCTCAAAATTTGTCAATATTGCAAATTCCAAACCCGTTGTCTCAGGGGAATGCTCGATGAAGCATACGATGCAAGCGAGATTGACTGGGAAAACCTGCCGGAAATGGGGGAAGATACCCTTACAGTAGAAGATGCAGAGTTCTTTTCCAAATAGAAGTTTGGGATTTTATTCTAAAAAGAAAAATTGTTCCCATTTATGATTGAAAAAACCGCTCTAAAAAGAGCGGTTTTGTATTTAGCAAATTTTGCGAATTTGGTCAGTGTTCTCAGGCGGCTTTAACCGCTTCTGAAATTTTGCTGAAAGTCTGTGGATCACGAACCGCAATGTCAGCCAACATTTTTCGGTTCAGGCCGATTCCGGTTTTTCTCAGACCGCAAATGAGCTTACTGTAAGTCAACCCATTCAAACGGGCAGCGGCGTTAATTCTGGTAATCCATAACTTCCGCAAATCCCGCTTTCGTACGCGACGGTCACGATAAGCGTACCACATTCCTTTGAGCATGGTTTCATTAGCGCGCCGATATAACTTCCGCCGCGTCGCCTGAAAGCCTTCGCTCATCTTAATCAGTCGTTTGTGCCTTCGATGTCCCTGCGGACCACCTTTTACACGTGCCATTTATTTCTCCTTTGCAATTCCCCCGAGCGCCGATCGGTTGACCTGTTGCGTACACTCGACAGATGCACTAATCCTAAAAACGAATTATTTCTCCATATATGGAGCAAGACGCTTCACTCGTCGAATGATTTTCACACCTTCGACCGGAATCATCTCTGTAAACAATGCCTTGGTGCGATCCGAGGTGCGACGGCGAAGATGGCTCTTCCCGCCCTTGGTTCGAACCAGGACACCCGACCCAGTCAAACGAAATCGCTTGGAAGTCGCTTTATGGGTCTTTAATTTAATTTTTCCAGTACTCTTTTTACGTGGCACAAAACACTCCTTCAAATCCTGTTCGCAAAACTTACACTGCTAAAACTATAGCCAAAGTATTATACTCGAAAATCACCAGTTGAGAGGATGACTATGATTCGTCTTCGTCGTCCTCGTCGTCATCATCCTCATCTTCGAAATCATCTTCATCTTCGTCAGCTTCTTCGACTGGGACTCCCGTGGTAGATGCAGCTTTATCTTTCTCACCGCTCGCAGCAGTTGTTTTTTTGGCAGCAACTTTTTTCGGATTGGGGGTGAGCAACATGCTCATCACGCGCCCCTCCATATTGGGAGCTTGCTCAATCAATGCGATGTCACTCAGTTCCTCAGCAATTTCACGTAAATCCTCTAAAGCCAGTTCAGGATATGTGATCTCACGCCCGCGGAACCGGATCGTCACCCGCACCTTCATCCCTTCTTCCAACCAGCGACGTGCATCGCGGGTTTTAAAGGAGCGGTGATGCTCATTGGTCTTGGGGCGCAGCCGAATTTCTTTGATTTCGATTTTGGTCTGAGCCTTTTTAGCTTCTTTTTCTTTCTTTGTGCGTTCGTAAAGGAATTTGCCAAAATCCATCACTCTGCAAACCGGCGGGTTAGCATTGGGAGAGACTTCAACCAGGTCTAATCCCACATCATGTGCCATTTGCAGTGCTTCATGAATTGAAATTACCCCTACATTATTGCCTTTATGATCAATTAATCGAACTTCAGGATTCCTGATGGTTTCATTAACGCGAAAATCTTGAGTACTGATAGCTGCTCCTTTCATAAATGTCGGTATTTAGTTTTTAGAACCCGACTAAAACAGATATAGAATATACCACAACATGCGGGATATCGCAATTGTTATTGGCATTATTCTATTTTATAGATGAATAATATATATAATGCTTTCACCGGCTGTTTTTTACAGACAAAGCCGATAAACAGCCTCGACATCGGCGCTGGAAAGCGGCATAAAATATCCCACCGAATCCTGGTTATTCCGTCTTACCTTGGAAACCAGCAGCGGAATATCATCTTCTTTGGCGCCAATTTCTGCAAAAGTCAATGGCATTCCGATTGATTTCAAGAATTGAGACAGTCGGTCAATCCCCTCGAGCGCAGTTTTGCGCAGATCCTGGAAATCAGGATCGCAGTCAAACACGCGCACCGCAAATTGTGCGTAGCGACTGACGTCATGATCCAGTGTGTAGCGCATAAAGTTCGGCATCACCACCGCCAATCCTGCTCCGTGTGCCACATCGTATAGCGCTGAAAGCTCATGCTCGATCTGATGGCTGGCCCAGTCCTGCACTCTGCCAATGCCAAGCACATCATTGTGTGCAATAGTCCCAGCCCAAAACAGATTCGCACGGGCATCATAGTCGGTCGGGTTTTCCATCACTTTTTTCCCTTCCGAAATGATGCTCTTCATCACCGCTTCACACATCCGGTCAGTGAGGTCCACGCCCCTGGTATTACTCAGGTAACGCTCCATAATGTGCGCCAGCATGTCAGTGATGCCCGCAGCCGTCTGGTAAGGAGGCAGCGAGAAGGTCAATTCAGGGTTCATGAAGCTGACAACCGGACGAATAAAATCTGTATTCAAACCGCGCTTGACCATGCCATCGATTTTGGTGATCACAGAGGATCGCGATCCTTCGCTGCCGGTGGCTGGGAGCGTAATAACCGTTCCAATTTTCAACGCTTTTTTAACGAGCGCACGATCTTCGTAGAAATCCCAGAAATCACCTTCATAGGGAACGCCCGCTGCGATCGCTTTAGCGGTGTCGATCGCACTGCCACCACCAACACCGAGCACGAAGTCAACGTTGTTCTCACGGCAGATCTTGATTCCCTCATACACCTTGTCATCGCGCGGATTGGGCACAACACCCAATAACGTATGATGCTTGATTCCAGCCCCATCGAGCTTTTCTCTGATCGAGCCAAGCAACCCTGATTTTTCCGCTGAGGTTTTTCCGGAAACGATTAAAACGTTTTTTACACCGATGGAAGAAAGGTATTCGCCTACTTTCAGTTCAGCGCCTTTCCCAAAATAAAACTTAGTCGGGCTTATGAATACAAAATTATCCATCTATTTCTCCTTCATGAGATAGAGATTTTTCTTTTCGAATTATCGAAACACCGCTGTAACGCAGGTAGGAATCTCTCCTTCTTTATTATAATCCCCCCGTATGTCCCGTTCACTTCGTATGAAATTCAGATGGAAGCGATGCTATTACTTTACGTACAAGATCATTGAGGAGCGAAAATGAACTCACTGATAGATTCCACTGCTTGAGTCCGTTCAGGACTTTCAGCCGTATCTTCAAGAATCTTATCCCAAACGCCTTTGAAGTATTCCCAGCTGATTTTTGGATCATAAGAAGCCTCAGCGGTCATTTCTGCAGCGAGTTGCCAATCACCTAGCGCTGCAGCAGCGCGGATAAAAGGGGTCATCTCAACCGGATTTTTCATGCGTTCATTCAGCGTTTGAGCCTGCTGATAAAAGTCGATCACCTTCTCATAATTACCCAGCGCAAATTCCCGGTCGCCGTTTTCAAAGTAATAGCACCAGTCATGCCGATAATCCGCGCCAAAAATGCCGACCGGCATCTGATGGTCCGAAGCGTACAAAATGCGCGACTCATTTTGATACTGGATCAGCTGTTTGGTATATCCCTGGATGTAAGGATTAGCAAGGTCCAGCTCGTCCAACACCCATAGACAGCGGTCCCATTCCGGCTTGGTTACCACCAGCATATCTCCGTGCTCTGAAGTGAAGTTAAATATTTTATTTTCATAAGTAATTGGAAGCTGCTGGTCAAGATTCTGTTGATAATCTCCCTCTCCGAAAACCAGATACCAGTAGGGCGTTGGATTTAAACCAGTTTTCTTTCCGTACATTTCCAGCACCATCGCCCCATCCGCCCAACCGCCCATAAAGGAGGCAATGATTGCGTCACTGGCGATCAATGTGTTTTGTTTCAGGTCGGGAACCCGCCACTTCAACTGCCATTGGAAATTCTGCTGGGTTTCCCAGGCACTGCGATAATAAATTGAATTTTTAATCTGGAAGAAAACGCTGATCAAACAAAACAACGACAACAGGACAAGCTTCAACCGCTTTCCACGAATCCATCCGTCGATAAAACTTACCAGCGAAAGCGCTATGCCAAAAAAGCTCGGGAGCAGAAAACGATCATGATATAAAAAGGTAGTCGAAGGCGACTTGTCAATCGCCATACCCGGCAAAAAGCCAAGTAGCATTGCAATGATCCCAATTGCCAACATGCTGTTGTTTTCACGGGAGTCACTTGCGTCAGGATCAGAAGTAACCTTCTTCCAGAACACCAACAGCAGGATTACAAAAACCAGGATTGCAATCGCCAGCGCTCCTCTGTCATTAACGCGAGTGAAATCAATTTTTCCCGGATCCAGACTGCGATACCACACGCCAAAGACGGATTCACTCAAATAGCCAATAAACAACTGGAGTAAATGAATCAGCAGGTTCCAGACACTGGAGTACTCGCTCATCCAACTAAGCGAGTTGCGATCCTCCACCATCCCCGGCATCACAACAAATCGCATGACAACAAATGTTGCTAAAAGCAACCCATAAGGAAGGTATTCCCGAAAAATCCGCCGCCATTTCTTTTGGGGCATCGAAAAATTTCCTTCGAGAGCCAGCCAGATCAATGGGATTCGAAGCAGTTCCAAGGTTAGATAATATTCGGTCATAAACAGCTGCAGACCACTCAGGAGAAGTGAAAACCCGCTGACAAGTAACTTTATCTTTTTATTATCGGAACGAATCGCTTTAACTGTCAGCCAGAAGGAATACAGGATCAATGCATATTGAATCCATTGCATATTGTAGACAATGCTCAACGCCTGATGCTTGAAAAAAGGAAAGATCATCAGCAGGATCGCCGAGAATTCTGCAACGTTTTGTTTGCGAGGCCACAGTGATTTTATCAACAGCCAGGCTGCTAATCCAGCCTGATAGCGCCAGAAAAGAGACCACAGCTGCCACCAAAGTCGATCATTTCCAAACAGCTTAAATCCCAACCCGATCACCCACATCATTAATCCTGGGCGGCTGTCAATGATCGAATAATGCATCAATCCCTCAAATCCGCCCTGATCGTAGGCAGACAGGGAAACCCAGTCATCCAGATAAAACCCATAGTGTCTGACCTGAACTGCCCAGGTGAGTATATGGATCAGCAACAGGAAAATCGGGAACCACAGCATTCTAACAAGCCGATGTTTCATAAAAGCATTCATCCTATGACAATGGTAACAAACAGATTTCGGAAATCGGTCGTATGCGAAATTAATTTGTTACGCTCCCCTTCTGTTATCCCGATAGTGATGACTTTCCTGTAATAAACTCATTATCTGATGCAATTATCTTATAATTACGCGTAAGACAAAATCTGACTGAATTATTTATGCTGATCGACGATTTATTAAACGGGTTACCAGATCATTACACGCAAGCAGACCGCCAGTTGGTGGAAAAGGCATTTCATGTTGCTGAGAAGGCCCATGAA
>JAAZKE010000110.1 GCA_012799995.1 Chloroflexota bacterium
AGGGCCGGATCATTGATCGAAAAGCCTGGTACCAGGATGTAACGCACAATCTGTGCAGCGAACAGGTAGCACAACAGACTGAGAAGCGTCAGAATCAGCGTAAGCAGTACCGACAATCGCGACGCCAGCTGCCACGCCCGCCTGGTTTCTTTTCTGTCAAGCATCGCGCTGAACATCGGTACGAACGCACTGGCGAGCGCGCCGCCAGCCACCAGATTGAACAGGATTTCAGTCAGGCGGTTGGAAGCCAGAAAGGCATCCACTTCAGCGGAAGCTCCGAAAGTAGAACCGATAAGCGATTTTGAAAGCAGTCCGATGATCTGAGAAATGACCATCGCAATCGCCAATAAGGCTGCTGATTTAAGAAACCCTTTTTCCAGTTGTGAATCTGCTTCCATAAGCGTTGATTCTATCACGTCAAATCTGATTGATCACATCACACAGAGCAGCTGTAATTTGACAGGCGGCGCTGAAACTCCTATAATCTTAATACCATACGGAGGAGGGGTATTTAGACGGGAAGAAGATTCTCCCCGTCAACCCCGGGTAAGGGAGGATATTCCTTATGGAAAAGCAAACTTTTGAAATCTCCGGTATGAGCTGCGCAGCCTGCTCAACCTCCATCGAAAAGAATGTACGCGCCATGCCCGGTGTGAAACGCGCCGATGTTAACCTGCTCGCCAACCGCATGACCGTCGAATATGAAACCGACCGGGTCACCGAAAACACCATCATCCGAAAAGTGGAAGCGACTGGCTATGGCGCAGCAGCGCTCCATCCTGAAAAATCAGAACCAAAAGCTGAGGCAGGTCACAATCTGTTTGTCGGGGAAGCGCAGCAACTGAAGCAGCGATTGACACTCTCGGTGATCTTCCTGATCCCGCTGATGTGGATCTCCATGGGACATATGCTGGGGCTGCCCTTGCCGAACTGGCTACACGGGGCCGAAAATGCGCTGGCTTTCAGCTTCAGCCAGTTCCTGTTGACCTTACCGATCGTCTTCATCAACCGAAAATTCTTCACCTCCGGTTTCAAGGCGTTGTGGAATCGCTCCCCCAACATGGATTCGCTGGTTGCGATTGGAGCAACTGCCTCGCTGATTTATGGAATTTACGCTGTCTATCAGATTGGCTGGGGATTGGGACATGGGGATTTTGCGAGGCTCAATCGATTCAGCATGAACCTCTATTTTGAGTCTGCTGGAACCATCTTGACGCTGATCACGGTTGGGAAATACCTGGAAGCACGCTCCAAAGGCAAGACCTCCGAAGCCATTTCAAAACTGCTTGACCTCGCGCCAAAAACCGCCCTGGTGGTGCGCGATGGGCTTGAAATCGAAGTTCCGGTTGAAACATTGCAGGCAGGTGATCTGATCCGCATCCGTCCTGGTCAGAGCATCCCGGCAGACGGCAGTATTCTGGAAGGAAACTCATCGGTAGATGAATCCATGCTGACCGGCGAAAGTCTACCGGTTGAGAAGAAACCCGGTGACAGCGTAATCTCAGCAACCGTCAACCAGTCCGGTACTTTCCTGTTCATTGCGGAGAAAGTCGGCGAAAACACAACGCTCTCGCAGATTGTATCGTTGGTTCAGGAGGCCAATTCCGGTAAAGCGCCGATCGCCAAACTGGCAGACAAGATCAGCGGCGTTTTTGTGCCGATCGTGATTGGGATAGCAGCCTTGACCCTGATCATATGGCTGTTACTCGGAAAAGATGTTGAATTTGCCCTGACCGCAGCAATTTCGGTGCTGGTGATCTCCTGCCCGTGTGCGCTTGGACTGGCAACGCCGGTCGCGATTATGGTCGGCACCGGGAAAGGGGCACAGAACGGCATTTTAGTAAAATCCGCCCAGGCGCTTGAGATTGCGCATAAAGTAACCACCGTGGTACTCGACAAGACCGGCACGATCACCGAAGGGAAACCGTATGTCACCGATGTGATTGTGTTTGACCCTGTGCTCACTGAGGCTGACCTGCTTCAAATCGCCGGTACGATCGAGAAAAATTCGGAACATCCGCTGGCTCAGGCTATTCGCAACAAACTGGAACAGCGTGGAATCTCCGCTTCTGACCCGCAATTTTTCAACGTTATCCCCGGCCGTGGCATTGAAGCGACCATCGACAATGCAGAGGTAGTCGCAGGAAACATCCAGCTGATGCAGGAAAACAACATTGCAGTGGAAAAAGCAGAGCAAACGCTCACCACTGTGACCAGACAGGGCAAAACGCCATTGATTTTCGCCCGTGATGGACGGCTGATCGGCATCGTTGCAGTAGCCGACATTGTCAAGCCCTCCAGCATTGACGCCGTTCACAACCTGAAAGCCCTGGGGATGAAAGTAATTATGCTGACGGGGGACAACCGCATTACAGCCGAGGCAATCCGCGCGCAGGTGGGGATTGATGAAGTGCTTGCGGAAGTGCTGCCGGGTGATAAAAAGCGAAAAATTCGGTCTCTGCAAAATACAGGTGAGACCGTTGCCATGGTCGGAGATGGGATCAACGACGCACCAGCCCTTGCGCGCGCTGATGTCGGAATTGCGATTGGAGCGGGAACGGACATTGCAATCGAATCAGCAGACATTGTGTTAATCCAGAACAACCTGAACAGTGTCGCATCTGCTATACAATTGAGCAAGTCGGTTATCCGCAACATCAAACAGAATCTGTTCTGGGCATTTCTTTACAACATCATCGGCATCCCGCTGGCAGCCGGCGTTTTTTACCCGTTTTTCGGGTGGCTGCTGAACCCAATGTTTGCCGCTGCAGCCATGAGCCTGAGCTCCGTTACCGTTGTAACCAATGCGCTGATGTTACGCAACTTCAAGCCAAAACTTGTTCATACTGAAGCCAACCAGCAACCGGCTGGCTCGCATCATATAAGAAAAAAGGAGACTGATATGAAAAAAAAGATTATGAAGATTGATGGAATGTCTTGCGATCATTGCAAGGCGCGGGTTGAGAAAGCTTTGAAAGACGTGACCGGTGTGCTGGACGCGCAGGTGAATTTTGAGAAAAACCAGGTTTTGATTGATTTCTCCACAGAAGTGCCGGAAGATTTGTTGAATGTCGCAGTCATCGAGGCTGGTTATGAGCCAAAAGGGATTAAGAAAGTCGGCTGAAGATGGTTGCTGATCATAAAAAGGTAACCCGTCTGTTAAAAACAGCACGCGGACAGCTGGATGGATTGCTTAAAATGGTAGAGGATGACCGTTATTGTATTGATATTTCCACCCAGATTTCAGCCACGCAGGCGATTCTGAAGAAAGCGAATGAAGAGATTCTGACAGGTCATCTGCATGGTTGCGTCCGGGAAGCCTTTGAGAGTGGCGACGAAAGGGAAAAAGACCAGAAAATCGAGGAAATCATCACCATCCTCAGAAAAATTTCCTGAACCATGGAGCCCGAATCATCCAATTGCGACTTCATGCGTTAAAATAGGAACGTTATGAACATCACTGAGTTATTTAATCATAAGAAAATCCTGTTTTCGCTGGAGATTTTTCCGCCCAAGAAAGATTCTTCCTATCAGACTATTTACAACACATTACTTAAATTACGTGGACTGCCGGTTGACTTTATCAGCGTCACCTATGGCGCTGGTGGCAGCGAGGCACAGCGTGAAAAAACCGTCGAGATTGCCTCTCTAATCCGTACCACCTATCACATTGAGCCCGTGGCGCATGTGACCTGCGTGAACTCCAACGAGGAGGAAATTCTTGAGTTGCTTGAAAAACTGGAGAAGAATCAGATTTCCAACCTGATGGTATTGCGCGGTGATATCACACCCGGCATTGAGCCAAAAAACGTATTTCATCATGCCAGCGACCTGGCTGCCTTCATTCGAAAAAACGCCCCATCTTTCAATATGGTCGGCGCCTGCTACCCCGAACGCCATTACCAGGCGGAAACCCTTGATCAGGATATTGAGAACCTGAAACACAAAATTGACGCCGGCGTGGATCACCTGATCACCCAGCTGTTTTTTGATAACGAACGCTTTTATGAATTTATGGAGAAAGTGCGCAAGACCGGAATCTCGGTGCCGATCGAAGCCGGAATTATGCCGATCACAGCGCCTTCTCAAATCGACAGAATTGTCTCAATGTGCGGTGCGAGCGTCCCGGCAAAGCTGGCAGCACTCTTCGAACGCTATGGAAATAACCCGGCAGCTTTTCGCGATGCTGGAATTTTCTATGCCACCGAACAGATCATGGATCTGATCGCCAACGACGTACAGGGGATCCACCTGTATTCAATGAATAACGTCGATACTGCTACCCGCATCAGCGATGCCATTCAGAATATTCTGATTGCGGAAAACCAAACCGACTGATCAAAACCACCTGATGGACCTGACGCTGCAAACTCTGGACCGTGAAGAGGTCAAACGCTATCTCGGTATGAGCGGGAAAACGGTTCCTGCTGAAACTGAACGCCAGATTGACAGTTGTATCCAAGAGACGCTGCGGGTGATACGACCGCGAGCTGTATACCTCCGAAAGGCGTTTCAACCGACTGAAGATGGATTTCAGATACAGGGTTCTCCGTTGTATCTCAGCGGAAAATCAATTCAGCCATTTTTGGAAGGGGCAGCAGAAGCCTGGTTTTTGGCGGTGACGGTCGGACAGGGGATAGATCGCCTGATCCGAACGGCAATGGTTTCACGTCCCGAAGAGAGCATCATTCTGGATTGCTGCGGTGCTGTGGCTGTAGAATCAGCTGCGGATATACTGCAGGCAGCGCTTTTGCAGACAGTCACTCAGGAAGGGATGCAATTGACACCTCGTTTCAGCCCCGGTTATGGTGATCTGCCAATTGAACTGCAGCGCGACTTCCTCAACCTGTTGGATGCGCAACGAAAAATCGGACTGACGATCACCGAAAGTTCTATGCTGGTTCCTTCCAAATCAATCACCGCGCTGATCGGAATCCGTTCTGACCAGAAAGCGATCACTTATCATCCCTGCGACGCCTGCATTCGGCGTCATAACTGTGAACTTCGAAAGGCGGGCAAACCATGCTGGCACATGACAACCTGATTTGGCTCCTGGATGGAGCGATGGGAACCCAGTTACAGCAATTACAGCTGATGAGCACCAGCGTGCCGGAGGCGGTCAATCTGACCCATCCGGATGCAATCCGTGATATCCATCGCGCCTACATTCAGGCAGGCGCGCGCATCATCTATGCGAACACCTTCAGCGTCAATGGTTATAAGCTTGCAGACAGTGACTACACCGTCAGACAGTTGGTCAGCGCAGCCGTTCAAAATGCCAAAAACGCACGGCAGCTGGAGAATCCGGACGTCCTGATCGCCCTTGATTGTGGTCCAATCGGGCGCATGCTCGAGCCAAATGGCGATCTCGCTTTCACAGAAGCCTATGAGTTGTTTCAAGAATTGGTCACTGCCGGCGTTGAAGCCGGGGTTGACCTGATTCTGTTTGAAACCTTCACCGATCTGCTTGAAATCAAAGCCGCGATCCTGGCTGCCAAAGAGTATTCCAATCTGCCGGTGTTCGCCTCGATGTCATTTGAATCCAACGGACGCACCTTTGCCGGCGTAACACCTGCCAGCGCTGCCCTGACGCTCAGCGGACTAGGCGTTGACGCGCTCGGCATCAACTGCTCTCTTGGCCCGGAGCAAATCCTGCCGCTGGTTGAGGAGCTTGCCGCCTGGACAAACCTGCCGCTGCTGGTGAAACCGAATGCCGGGTTGCCGGATGTCGAAACCGGTTTATTCAATTTGGACCCGGAAACCTTTGCAACCTATACTGTCAAATTCGCCGATATCGGCGTCAAATATATCGGCGGATGCTGCGGTACCACGCCCGCCCACCTGCATATGCTGGGCAAACATCTGGCTGGGAAAACAGTTCAACCGCGTAAACAGGTTGCGCGCACAGCCCTTTGCAGCGCTGAAACAGTCGTTGAAGTAGATCG
>JAAZKE010000111.1 GCA_012799995.1 Chloroflexota bacterium
CAAGCTGGTTCAGTTTGGCAGCGATGCGTTGTTGGTGCACAATCTGCTGGTAAAAAAGGTTGATACCCCTGCACCGCAAATTGTGTTGTTGGAATCCTCCCAGAACCGTCAGCTGGGACAGAATATTCAGATGACACCCCTCAAAGGGTATTACGAGCATCCCCTTTGGGGGTTGGAAGCGCAGCAGATTCCTGCTATTCATCCCATCTGGTTGAAGTCTTTGGATCGTTCCTTGCCGCTCTGGGAACTGCCGGCGCTGCTTTTTTATAACGATACCTATGGCAGGCAGCTGGGGTTTGATTCGCCGCCGCAAACCCAGGAAGAGCTTGAAAAGCAAATGTGCGCAGCAGCGGTGGCGATCAATAATGACGATGACCCTGACAATAATGGCACCGGCGGATGGATTATCAGCGGATCCGCGGATGCGTTCCTCAGTTGGGTGGCGAGCCGTACTGATCTCGAATCAGCCGTTGCTGATACGTCGCTGAAGCAATTTGGCAAGCAGTTCACCGAAACGCTGACATGGTTACAGGGGCTGAAAGATCAGGGCTGCATATGGCCGAGCCGATTATCTGAGCCTTATGATTATTTTGCATCGCACCAGGCACTGGTTTATTCCGGTACCCTGGCGGATATCAAAAATCAGACGCGTGCATTCTCTCATAACCAGGTGAACAGCACAGATGACTGGTCGTTGATCCCCTATCCCGCGAAATCAGGTTCTACGCAGGTGTTGACAGATGGGGTAGAGATCAGTATTTTGATGGGGACTGCGGAAGAGCAGTTTGCCTCGTGGCTGTTCCTGAGTTGGTTGCTGAAGGGTGACAATGCACTGCGGCTTGCCGTGGCTGCAGATGGTTGGCCGGTGCAGAGCGATATCGCGCTTGATAAAACCTATCGCGAAATGACAATGACTCAGAATTATGCCGCGCTTCAATATCGTGATATCGCTCTTCCTGCTCCGTATCCCGAAAACTGGCAGGTGATGAAAGAGGTAATGTCGGATGGCGTGAGATACTTCTTCAGCGCCTATAGCAAAATAACGGATAGCGGCCTGATCTGGGAACAGATTCAGGCAACCGTGAATGAAATTATCGATCAGTCACCATAACGGGAGGAAATGAATGAATCGTGCGATGAAATGGATGCTTTTCCTGGGATTAGCAGGGACGTTGCTGATTGCCTGTGGTCCATCGCTCAATCCAACGCCCGTCAATCCCGAACATGATGCGACTGTAATAGCGTCTTTTCAAACTGATTTACCGAATCTGTTTACGGACAAAAAGACCACTGTCGAAGAGACCGCCACAACAGTCTTTACCCCTGAGTTGAAAGAATCGCAGGCTCCTCTGGTGGTTGTCAGTAGTGCAACGAAACCTGCCTCCCCAACGATCTCCACCGAAAAGGCTGCGACAATCATGGAAGTAACCGCTTCACCAGAGAGCACTTTACCCAAAGTTGTTTCCCTTGAAAATAAGGAAAAAACCAGCACAACTACTCCAGGGCCTGTTGAATCAAGTGCAACACAGGAAACGAATGTTGCGGAGACTTCACATTCACCAGAGACAGAACCTTTAATTTCAAAACAGCCGTTGGAAGTTGAAATT
This sequence comes from Chloroflexota bacterium, assembly GCA_012799995.1. Taxonomy (GTDB): domain Bacteria; phylum Chloroflexota; class Anaerolineae; order Anaerolineales; family Anaerolineaceae; genus Flexilinea. Next base: position 1,608 of record JAAZKE010000111.1, read on the forward strand.
TCGCCGATCAATGCCACCTTGAATATGCCTACATTGGCTTTGGTAGAGATCACACCATTGGCAACAGTATCTCCCTCGCCAACTTACAATGAGGGGGGAATCACCTCATTGCAGTTTAACTCACCGGATTTCAGCCAGACAGTGGAAAAGTCCCTTTCGATCGGTGCGGTGGACAGCTACAGCTTTCTGGCGGAAGAAGATCAATATTTGTCCTGCAAGCTCATCACGGCTGAGAAGGACATCGGGCTGAGTTTGTTTGACCGTTATGGAAATGATCTCTTTGCAACTATAGACACTGCAGGAAGTCCTCTGATTAAGATTCCGGCGACTGGCTGGTATCGGTTGGAAGTGAAGGGCGGGAAGGCTGCTGCGAATTACCGATTGGAGCTTTCGCTCCCGATTGTAATCAGTTTGTCAAAGGAGCTGCCGTCGCTTCACATGACGGAGAATCTGGCTGCCGGAGAGTCCTGGCGTTTAGGCTCGGAAATTGAAGCTGGAAAGCTGCTCAGAATCAAACTAAATTCGGAACCTGCAGCCAGTTTCAAACTGACTATTCGTGATTTAATAAACGATTCGGTCGAAAGTGTAGAAGGTCTAAAAATCATCGAATGGATTTTCCCCAAGGGTTTTGGAAATCGGTTTATGATTGAGTTGGAGAATATTGGTGAAAATACGGTAGTTGATCTGATTCTGGAACAACTGCCTTCAATACAGATTTGATATCTCGGAACAAATGGTTTGTGGCATAAGTTAATAAGATAAAAACAGGCACTTTATTAAAAAAGGAAGGGCACCATGAAAAAGTCATTGAAAGTTGCATTTACAATTGGCATGCTATGGGTGATCTCGATATTTCTTTTCGGTATCTTAAGCGTATCGGCGCAGACCCCAATCCAATTTGCTCCCGGGCAGACGACCGCATGGTTAGAAGGCCATGTTCAGCCAGGTGGAAAAGTTGAATATACCTTCTATGCAATGAAAAATCAGGTAGTTTCCATATCTATTCGCTCCGATAAGGGAGCGGCATACTTTGGTTATGCGGATCAATATGGAACTGAGTATCTAAAGCTTGAATATAAATACAGAATGTTTGTTCGCCCACTACGGGATACCGGAGCGTATAAACTCACAGTTTATGGAGAAGCTGCTGAAAATTATGTACTGACGTTGACAATAGCGCCACTCGAGAAGCCAGCCAACATTCCGCTCCATACGCAAAATGGCGGCCAGATTCAAATTGCACCGGGACAATCTACAGCCTGGGTCAGCGGCACCGTTCAACCCTACAGTAACGTTCAATATCAGTTTTTTGCTGACAAATATCAGGTTGGATCGTTAGCGATGAAGTCCAGCACCGGACAGGTATATTTTGGTCTCGTTGATCCTGATGGCACAACCTACCTGGATCCTTCCAAGGAATGGACATATTACATTTCTCCATTGCATCGAACTGGAATGTATAATCTGACGGTCTATAACACCGGTGGTACAGCGGCAACCTATGATTTCCAGTTGACCATTCCGCCTTTCAATGCGCCGCCTGCAAACTACTATCCAACCCAGCCGGTTGTTTATCAGCCAACCATGCCACCAGCTCTGCCGCAGATACCACAGGCAGTTTTCCAAAATGGTGGCCCTATCAGATTTGGTAGTGGCGAAACCTCCGCGTTAATTGCCGGCAGATTACAGCCGAATTCCTGTTTACGCTACACTTTCTATGCAGGTAACAATTACCACTTGATCTTGCTGCTGAGTTCAACCAATAACAATGCCAATTTGGGGCTGTCAGACGTATTGGGTACAACCTATCTGTACAATACTAATGATTACTCATATTGGACGATGATGATGGCAAAAACAACGACTTACAATCTGGATATCTGCAACAAAGCCAATCAGCAGACCGATTACAATTTGAACCTCATTATCCCTGCGCGAATCAACTTCGATCCCAATCAATATTCGGCAACGCGCAGCGGCACTGTCAAGGCAAATGGCGTAGTCAGCTATTCGGTCCAGGCAAGCGCGGGACAGATGATGAACGTGAATTTATCGCTAAAGCCGAATTCACAGGCATATCTGCGCATCACCGGCATGGCGGATGGTGTCGTTTATCTTGACAATAATTTATTCCAGACTTCCTGGTTTGGCTATTTGCCATCATCTCAGGATTACCTGATCGATGTTGTTTCTTATGGTCTTGCTTCCGGTTACGATTTGTCAGTAACTATAAAATAAGATCAGCCTGTAAAAAAAGGGAGAGGATTGGTGGATGAATAACGAGAAACAAGGCTGCCTGAGTGCGATCCTGAAACTGTTCCTGTTACGGAAAGCCTATGACTGGGCAGAGCAAAAGTTTGGTTATGGGAACGGAATCTTTGGTTGCGGCTGCGGTTGCCTGTTGACGATTCTCTTTATTGTGATTGCCCTGTCAATCATCTTCAACACCAACTTTCTGAAAATCGGTTTCTAAGTATGGCCCGCTACCAGGTGGTACCCCGAACCTTGATTTTTTTATTCAATCAGGATCGGGTTTTACTCCTTAAGGGCGCTGAAACCAAGCGCAATTTTCCGGCACTCTGGAATGGGGCCGGCGGGCATGTAGAATATGGGGAGACTATCCTTGCCAGTGCAAGACGGGAGTTGTGGGAGGAAACCGGCTATCGGGTAGATGATCTCAGGTTATGCGGAATTGTGCTGGATCAGACTGACCCGAACCTTGGCATAGAAGTTCATATCTTCCGTGGAGATATTGATCCGCTGCCTGCGGAGCCTGTAGCTTCAGCGGAAGGGGAACCGTGCTGGTTTCAACGACAGGATCTGCAGGGGCTGGCGCTGGTGCCGGATGTGATGGTGTATCTGGAGAAGATATACAGTCAGAAGACAGGCGACCCTGTGTTTTTTGGGAGGGTATCCTGGCTTGAGGATGGCACTATCCCGGCAGGCGCAGTCTTGTTTGATTCATGAACCGGATCTATAAGCAAGAATTGATTGAAACAGAAAAAACATGAAAAAAGGGGTGAGCGAAAACCTTGTCACAAATCGATGAAATCAAGAATCTAATTAATATAGAAGACCTGGTCGGGGAGACAGTCAAACTGCGCCGAACAGGGAAAAATTACATTGGATTCTGCCCATTTCACGCTAACACCCGCACACCCTCCTTCGTTGTCTTTCCCGAATCAGGCACCTGGCGCTGCTTTGGACAGTGCGCTGAAGGTGGTGACGTGTTCTCCTACCTGATGAAGCGTGATAATCTGGATTTCCAGCAGGCACTGGCTGTTCTGGCACAGCGCGCCGGGGTCAAGCTGGAATCATTCACACGCGAGGACAGTAGCCGTAAACAAACCGAAGAGTCGCTGCATCAGCTGATCGAGGACAGCATTGCCTTTTATCATAATCTGCTAATGCAAAGCCCGGCTGGAAAAACGGCGCTGGCTTATTTGCATGGTCGGGGCTTGCAGGATGAGACCATCAGACAGTTTCAGCTGGGATATGCACCCGATTCCTGGAACGCTGTTATCGATCATCTTCTGTCGCTGAATTATTCACGTACCCAACTGATCGATACTGGCATGGCGAGTGAACAGCGCGATGACAAGGGAGATCCGGTTGCCGATGGCAGGATCTATGACCGGTTTCGCAATCGGGTAATGATCCCGATTCGGAATGCGGCAGGCAAAGCGATTGGTTTTGGCGCGCGTATCCTGGACCCGAATGATGTGCCCAAATTCCTCAATTCCCCGCAAACGGTTTTGTTTGACAAGGGAGCAACGCTGTTTGGTTTCAACTTTGCCAAGTCGGCAATTCGTGAGCGCAGCCAGGCTGTGATCGTGGAAGGTTACTTCGATGTGATTACGCTACACCAGGCTGGTTTCCCCAACACCGTCTCGTCAATGGGTACGGCAATTGGCGCAAATCAGGTGAAACTGTTGACGCGTCAGTCTAAAAACATCGTGCTGGCGTTGGATGCTGACGAAGCAGGTGCGAATGCCACCCTGAAAGGGATTGAGGTATTGCGTGATGCGATCCGGCAGGAAGGGAGGTTGGATGCAGATATTCGCGTGACGACCATTCCAGAAGGCAAGGATCCGGACGAAATTGCGCTGCGCGATCCAGCAGAATGGCAATCGATTTTGGATAATGCCAAGCCGATTGTGATCTTCATGATGGAAACTGCTGCCAGAGGGCAGGACCTACAGGACGCGAAAGTGAAGAGCCAGATCGCAGCGACAGTTTTGCCGTTGATCGAGGAAGTGTCAGAAACGATTGAACGGGAAGTCTATCGCCAGCAACTGGCGGATTTCCTTTCGATTGATGCCCGTCTTTTGCGTTTTGACGATCCCAATAAACGGACTGTAAAAAGACGCAGCTCCCGGTTTACTGCGCCTGAAACCAGTGTGGTTGTACCGAAAGAAAAAGCTGTGATGGATTCGATGACAGCCGTTTCAAGACGTGAAGTCTTTATTCTGAACTATATGTTTCACTTTTATCCGACACCCGGTTCGATTGCAAAAATAGATCGCACCCTGCGCCAGAGGAGGCTGGCGCCGATTAGTCGTAAAGATTTTGAGAGCAGCGAAATGCGTCAAATAGCCGATTGTTACTTCGACAGTCTGGATCAGGATGAAAATCCGGATATTTTCACTTATGCTGATCAAAATCTTCCTGAGTCAATCCGACCGCTTTATGAGACTGCAATTCTACCGAAACCTGTGGTTGAAATGACACAGGATGACATTGAAAAAGAGATGCTGCGTTCTATCGTGTTGTTGCGCAGGAGTAAAAATCGCGATCGTATTCGGGAAGCACAGGCCCTGCAAAATGATGATCCTGCTGAGCAGAAAAATCATGCCGAACTTACCGAAATTTTTGGGCAGCTTTTACTGGAAAAGAAAAAGCTTGATCATCTTCTTGAGGCTTTGGAATTTGGGAATAAAAAAAACAATGACGACTGAAAAACGTAGAAATCCAGCTCGAACAATAAAAAGGGCATCCGCTGAAAAGCGTTCAAATGAGGCTGTGGATTCCCTTGAGCAATCACTTGATATGTCCATGGAATGGAGTGAGGAGAGCGAGAGCGGGTCCTCGTTGAACGAAGACGAGCTCCTGCGATCCAGCGCTGAGAACGAAGATCCAATCCGGCTTTATCTGAA
>JAAZKE010000112.1 GCA_012799995.1 Chloroflexota bacterium
GGCAGTGTTGATCGAAGCCATGCCGACCCATATTGCCGGGCTACCCTGCGCAGTAACCATCAACTGCCACAGTGCGCGCCATGAAAGGAGAGTGTTATGAGCCGGGAAATTTCGTTGACCACACCGATTGATCTCAACAATACCGAAACATTGACACAATTGCGTTATGGCGACCGCGTTTTAATTACAGGCGTGATTTATACTGCCCGTGATGCAGCTCATAAAAAGATGATTGAGACACTGGAAAAAGGCGAGCAGCTGCCATTTGACTCCAAAGGCTCCGTGATCTATTACGTCGGACCCACTCCCCCTCCACCGGGAATGGTCTCCGGATCAGCCGGCCCGACCACTTCCTCCCGCATGGATGCCTATACACCGCAGTTGCTGGATTTGGGAGTTAAAGGGGTGATTGGGAAGGGGTATCGCAGTGAAGCAGTGCGTCAATCGTTGATCGCGAACCAGGCAGTCTACTTTGCAGCGACTGGCGGCGCAGGTGTGCTGCTCTCGAAACGCATCAAGGAAAGTAAAGTTGTCGCCTGGCCGGAGCTGGGCGCGGAAGCAGTGCGCCGAATGGTGGTTGAAAACTTCCCGGTAACGGTGGCAATCGATACCAACGGTGATGATATTTACATAAAAGGGCCTGAAGCCTGGAAAATGGCTATGGCAGAAAAAGGAAACGGCTGACGTGACCAGTGCAATTCCGGCGAATAACCGCGATGGAATCAGTGAAGGAAAACGCTACCGCGAGTTGGCGCAGCGCATCCGCAAAGAAATTCTGAGCGGAAAGCTGCGTCCTGGCAACCGGTTACCCTCAATCCGCCGTTGTGCCCAGATCGAAAACCTGAGCCCGGGTACAGTCAAACATGCCTATTCGCTACTGGAAAATGAAGGATTAATTGAGATGATTCAGGGTCGCGGCAGCCTGGTCAAACCCATCAAAAAGAAGGATGGGGCAGATTCCAAAGACTCTGCCCAGAAACAGGCAATGGAGTTGATCGATAAGACAATCAACTCGCTGCTGATGCTGGGTTTTCCATTGAAGATTATTCATATTTTCATGGATTTGAAACTGAAAGCCCGCATTGAATCAGTCAATACGGTTCGGGTAGCGGTAAGCGATCGTTGTCCGGAAATAAGACGAATGATCATCCAGGAGCTGCTACGGATCCAGGGAGTGGATTTAATTGATTTCGATTCCAATGAACTGATTACCAATCCATCAATCATTGAAGCATCCGCTGACCTGGTCGTTACCTCATCCTTCTTTGCCTGCGACCTGCCGCCCGCCTTTCAGGAGAAGAAAGAAATCCTGCATCTGGCGCTGACGCCGTCCAATGGAACCATCATCCGTCTGATGCGAAATCTGGCTGAGTCTTCAGCCGTGCTGCTCTCAAACAGTCCTGAATTTGCCCAAATCATGCGCGAAGTTATACATCGTTTCTGCGGAAAGCACATTCAGTTGAACGAGTACATCTTCGGCGAAAGCTGCCTGCAGAACCTGCTTGCGGACAAAAAACCGCCCGTGACGCTGGTCGTTCCGCATGATTATGAATTGTTTTGCAGTCAGGATGAATTAACCGCATTAAATGCCTTTGCCGACAACGGTGGCAGTATCGTGAAATTTAAACTGGTTTTAGACCAAGGATCGAATTTGTTCCTTAACAGTAAATTGCAATCTATCCGACATCAGAAACAACTTGACAATATCGGATAAATGACCTTCAGACAACGGAGAGTATGGATGGATCAAAAAAAGAAAATTGTTCTGGGTGTTATCGGCGCTGATGTTCATGCTGTCGGCCTTCAAATTTTGGATTTTTCCTTTACGGAAGCTGGTTTTGAAGTGATCAATCTGGGAGTCATGGTCAGTCAGGAAGAGTTTATCAACGCAGCTATCGAAACCAATGCCGATGCAATTGTTATCTCCTCTCTTTACGGTCACGGCGAGTTGGATTGCAAAGGCATGCGTGAAAAATGTATTGAAGCCGGTATCGGTGAAATACTGCTGTATGTCGGTGGCAATATTGTCGTCGGAAAACAGTTGTTCTCTGATGTAGAGAAACGGTTCCTGGATATGAAATTCGATCGCGTATTCCCGCCGGGGACGGACCCGACGGAAGGCATTCGTTGGCTTCGCCAGGACTTACATATGGATGAGGAAGCGTGACAGAGAGGTTCGGTTCATGAAGGTGTACCTGTTAGCTGATTTTGGCAGTACCTACACCAAATTGACAGCGGTAGATTTGGAGCTGTCGCATATTCTTGCGACAACCCAATGTCCGACAACCGTTAAAACCGACATTGCTGAAGGGCTGAACCATGCGACCGCTGAGATCGAGAATCAGATTGGCAAGTTCGAAATTGAAGCTTTGCATGCCTGTTCCAGCGCTGCCGGGGGCTTAAGAATGGTCGTTTCCGGCCTGGTTGAGGAACTGACTGCTGAAGCTGCCCGGGTTGCTGCGCTTGGCGCCGGCGCCCGCGTAATCAGGGTATTTTCCAATAAAATGACCAAAGGGGATGTGCGCGAACTGGAAACGATCCAGCCTGACCTTTTCCTGCTCACTGGTGGAACTGATGGCGGAGATGAGCAGTGCATTCTTGCCAATGCAGCCACAGTGGCTAAACTGAATCTGACCTGCCCCATTCTAATTGCTGGAAATTGCCAGGCTACTGATGAATGCTTCGAAATCTTATCAGCAGCCGGCAAAGAATCCAGAATCTGCCCAAACGTTCTCCCCAAGTTGGGGACACTGAACATCCAACCGGTACAGGAAGAAATCCGTGCATTGTTCCTGAAGCGCATTATTCAGGCAAAAGGACTCAGCCGCGTAACCAGGTTGCTGGACGACATCATGATGCCGACCCCTGTTGCCGTTTTGAAAGCGCTCACACTGCTGGCGCATGGAACAGATAAAGAGTGCGGCATTGGACCATTGATGGCAGTTGATCTTGGCGGAGCGACCTGCGACGTGTATTCGATTTCTGCCGGATCGCCAAAGGAATCGAACACCGTCATGCGCGGTCTGCCGGAGCCGGAAGCAAAACGCACCGTCGAAGGCGATATTGGGATGCGTATCAACGCTTATGGTGTGGTTGAGGCTGCTGGTGGCCTGGAGCGATTGACCGCCATGAGCGGGGTATCAATGCAGGAAACAACAGATCTGCTCAGCCAGTTCTCCAAAAACCCATCAGTTCTTCCTGAAACAGCTGCAATGGAGCAATTGGATAAAGCGTTGGCATCGCTTGCACTGGAAGTTTCCACAATCCGTCATGCCGGTACCATTTCAGAAGCATATACGCCGGCAGGGCTGATGTATATCCAGGAAGGAAAAGATTTACGTGATATTCGGCAGTTGCTCTTCATCGGCGGGACTTTGATTCGCACCAGGTATCCCCAAGCCATTGCGGAATGCTGCCGTTATTCGCCCGCCAGACCCGAATCCCTCAGACCGGAACAGTTCGATTTGTATTTGGATAAACGTTATATTCTTTCTGCCATGGGGGTACTGTCTGAGATCCATCCAAATGAGGCTTTACGATTGATGAAAAAGGAGATTTGCTTTGAGTGAAACAGGATTTAACCTTCCCGAAATAAATTTTGGAAAACTACCCGAAGCGGTATTTATGGAGGAGCGCGCTGAGGTGTTGCGCCAATGGCCAACCGGTTCCGAAGTCAACCTTGAGGAGGCTTTTCAATATCAGCAGGCGCTGCCCGATAATAAAATCTTTACCAAAAAACTCCATCAGGCAAAAGTGGAAAGCCAGACATTGGTTCAACCACGTGCGGGTGTGGCGCTGATCGAAGAACACATCAAGCTTCTGACTTACCTTCAGGATGAGGGAGGCGCAGATCTGCTGCCCACTACCATTGACAGTTACACGCGCCAAAATCGCTATAGGGATGCCCAGAACGGCATCAGCGAGTCAATTCGTACATCGCGATCAATGCTCAATGGCTTTCCCGCAGTCAACCATGGCGTACATGGCTGCCGTACCGTCGTGGAAGCGCTTGACATACCGCTACAGGTGCGTCACGGAACTCCTGATGCACGCCTCCTGACTGAAATCGCCTATGCCGGCGGATTCACCAGTTATGAGGGCGGCGGAATTTCCTACAATATTCCATATGCCAAGAACGTATCGCTTGAAAAAACTATCCGTGACTGGCAATATGTCGATCGCCTGACCGGATTGTACGAAGAAGCCGGAATCTCAATCAATCGTGAGCCTTATGGCCCGCTCACTGGCACGCTGGTGCCGCCCTGCATCTCTCATGCGGTCGCCATACTGGAGAGTCTGCTGGCAGCAGAACAGGGAGTGCGCAATCTGACAGTTGGTTACGGTCAATGTGGAAATCTGGTGCAGGATGTTGCAGCCATGAAAACGCTGCTCACATTGACAGAGGAGTACCTGGCGCAATTTGGATATACGAATGTGGAAGTAACGACAGTGCTCCATCAATGGATGGGAGGCTTCCCTCAGGATGAATCAAAGGCCTTTGCTGTGATTGCCTGGGGCAGCGTGGTTGCTGCGCTGGCGCATGTTACCAAAGTCATTGTCAAATCACCTCAGGAAGCGATTGGCGTTCCCACAAAAGAAGCTAACGCTGAGGGTTTGCGCTGCACGAAACAGATGATCACCATGCTGCATGACCAGACGCTGAATGACAAAGGATTGAAAGAGGAGTGCGAAATTATTGAAGCAGAAACCCGTTGCATCCTGGGAGAGGTGATCCGTGCAGGCGATGGAGATCTGGTGCGTGGGATTGTGCGCAGTTTTCAAGCCGGAATCCTCGATATTCCGTTTGCGCCCAGCAAGTTCAATGCCGGAAAAATGTTGCCCGCGCGCGATAATGAAGGTTGTATCCGCATCTTTCATCCCGGCAATCTGCCTTTCACCCCCGAATTATTGCGCTTCAACAAGCAAAAAATAGAAGAGCGGGCAGCCTATGAAAACCGCGAACCATCGTTCCAAATGGTAATCGATGATATTTATGCTATCAGCAAGGGACGTCTTGTCGGGCGTCCACGTTGATAAAAAACCGGCGTATGCACGTATATACCGATCCTCATTATTTACAGGAGAGTAAATAAAATGAAAATCAAGCAAATGATCGTATCACCTGGTCGTACTGGATTCTTTTTTGATGATTATCAGGCAATTCGGGATGGTGGTGCCAAAGCTGATGGCGCTAACTATGTTGGATCTCCGATGACCCCAGGGTTTCAGCGTGTTCGCCAGGCAGGCGAATCCATCAGCATTCAATTTATATTGGATGATGGACAAATTGCCTGGGGCGACTGTGCCGCAGTGCAATATTCAGGAGCGGGCGGACGGGATCCGTTGTTCCTGGCAGCTGAATTTATTCCGGTTCTGGAAAAATCCGTTGCACCTCTTTTCATTGATCATGAAATCACCACTTTCAAACAGATGGCAGAAGAAGTTGAAAACGTGAAACATAACGGCAAACCGCTGCATACCGCACTGCGCTATGGTTTGACACAGGCTGTTTTGGACGCTGTCAGCAAGAAAAACAGGGAGCTGATGTGCGAAACAATCGCCCGTGAATATGGCACAAAAGTATCTGACAAAATGATTGCCATTTTCACCCAGTCCGGTGATGCGCGCTATGATAATGCCGATAAAATGATCATCAAAGGTTCGGACATCCTGCCACACGCCCTGATTAACAATGTTGAAGAAAAACTGGGAAAGAACGGTGAAATCCTTGAGAAGTATCTGGTATGGTTAAAGAACCGTATTATCGAAATCCGTGTCAACGAAAATTACGCTCCTATCATCCATATTGACGTGTATGGGACAATCGGCAAAGCATTTGGCTATGACAACTATGATGCCATATGCAATTATTTCGAACGCCTTGTTAAAGCCATTCATCCGTTCAAATTGCGCATTGAAGGCCCGATCGATGCCGGCACCCACGAACTGACCGTGAAGCATCTGGCAGGCTTGACAAAAATGGTGGATGATCGCAAGATTAACATAGAACTGGTAGCTGACGAATGGTGCAATACGCTCGCGGACGTGAAGGAATTCGCTGACAAACGTGCCGGTCATATGATTCAAATCAAAACGCCTGACCTCGGCGGCATCCACAACACAATTGAAGCTGTCTTGTACTGCAAGTCAAAGGACATTGGATCCTACCAGGGTGGTACCTGTAATGAAACCGATCGTTCAGCGGTCGTTTCAGTCCACATCGCAATGGCAACCAATCCTGTGCAGGTCCTGGCGAAACCGGGGATGGGCGTGGATGAAGGTTTCATGATCGTCTATAACGAAATGCAGCGCATCCTGGCATATCGGAAAGCTGTCAGAAAATAAAGAAAAATAAGGGACACTATGGAAAAAGAATTCAGAACCCTGTCAACCACTGCAATTTTGGGTTATGGTTTTCCGCTGGAATCTTTTGAATCAGGTCTGGCTAAACAACCCGATCTGATTGCAGCGGACGCCGGATCAACTGATCCCGGTCCTTATTATCTGGGTGCGGGTGTTTCATTTACCGATCGAAACAGCGTCAAGCGTGACCTTAAGTTGATGCTTTTGGCGGGCAAAAGCCGTAAAATTCCTGTGATCGTTGGGACAGCAGGTGGCAGCGGTGCAGAGCCTCACCTGGAGTGGTGTCTGGATATCGTGCGGGAAATAGCGCAGGAAGAAAAAATATCACTGCGTGTAGCACTGATTCACGCTGAATTCGATAAAAATATGATCCTTGAGGAATGGAAAGCAGGACGGGTGAAATCACTTGAACCCGCTCCTGAACTCACTGAGGAAGCAATTCTTTCATCAGAGCATATCGTTGGACAAATGGGTATCGAGCCTTTCATTAAAGCGCTGGAGCTGGATTGCGACCTCATTCTGGCAGGCAGATCATACGATCCGGCTGTCTTCGCAGCCCTGCCAGTCAAACTCGGGTTTGACCGCGGTCTGGCACTACATCTGGGGAAGATCCTCGAATGTGCAGCCATCTGCGCCAGCCCTGGCAGCGGTTCAGACTGCATTTTTGGCACGTTGGGGACGGACTGGTTCGAACTGGAAGCGCTCAGTCCCAAGAGAAAATGCACTACCACTTCGGTCGCCGCTCATACACTTTATGAAAAATCCAACCCTTACCTGTTGCCTGGGCCAGGCGGCATGCTGGATTTGCGCGGTTGCAGTTTCACCGATGTCGGGAATGGCAAAGTCCGGGTAAAGGGTTCAAAATTTGTCCCGGCGCCAAAATATACAATAAAACTTGAAGGTACGCATTGTGTCGGCTATCGTACGATATCTATCGCCGGCACCCGTGATCCGATTATGATTCGTGAAATTGACGCCACTGTTACGGCTGTGAAAGAGCGCGTGGCGGACAACTTCAGAGATCAGAAATGGGATTACCACCTCAATTTCATCCTGTATGGTAAAGACGGCGTCATGGGTGCGCTTGAACCCGAACGAAACAACATCCGCAGCCACGAATTGGGAATAGTGATCGAGGCAGTCGCTGAAACCCAAAAGCTGGCTGATACCGTCTGTGCATTCGCCCGCTCCACGATGTTGCATTATGGATATCCGGGTCGGATTGCCACTGCTGGCAACCTCGCGTTCCCGTTTTCTCCCAGTGATTTTCACGCTGGCCCGGTTTATGAGTTCAGCGTCTACCACCTACTCGAATGCGATGATCCGGTGAAACCATTTCGCATTGAAACCATTGAGCTATAGCTACCAGGAGAGGAATTCATATGCAAACCCGTCTGATTGACCTCGCGGAAGTGATCCGCAGTAAAAATTCTGGACCTTATGAACTGACAATGGACATCCTCTTCCGTACCGAAGAAGACTTTAAGCGCGTGGCTGCAGCAGGGGTTATTTCGGTTGACTCTGTCTGCCAGATGTATAAGATTACTCCAGATAAGGTTGTCGGAATACTGGAGTTTCCACCCGCCCGCGCGATCAAAATAACCATACGCCGTCCTTTGTGTTCTGGGGATCTTGGTGAGACCGATGTGTACGGTGCACAGCAGCATGCACCGTTGTTGAACCTGACTTTTGATCTGCCGGAATGAACGCGTAAGGCGCAAAATTCTGACATAAGGGGAAGAAAACCATGAGCTATTCATCCAGAATGCAGAAAAATCACCTGTTCAGCGTCTATCTCGCTGCCCGCGGCAATCCGCGCATGGCCGATATCGGGATGCAGATCGCTCAGCAATACATGAGCCCCTTCGATTTACTGATCGGAGTTGTAGGCGACGCCGGCTCTGGCAAGAGCGTCCTCATCCGTGGGATGTTCCCGGGCCTCGAACTGACCAACGATGACGAAGGGGTAAATGTTCGTCCACTGCCGCTGCTGAACACCGACGACCAGGGATTTTTCCAGGCGCATACCTATCATGTCGACATCCGTTTTGAGCAGGGTTTCACCCAACTTCACGAACTTGCCGATGGCATTCTGGAAGCGATTGCAAATGGGAAACGCGTAGTGGTCGAACATTTTGAATTGATCTATCCATTGCTCGGTCGCAACGCTCACCTGCTGATTGGCGTTGGGGAAGAAATCATTATCACCCGTCCCAGTCTGTTTGGCCCTGACCCGCGCGAAATATCCACCATCGTACATAAATCGGTCGTTTACCGCCGCATGGCTCATACAGCCGAGGACCTGTGCGAATTCTGTCTGAAAGACCGCGGGCTTCTGGCATATGAGCATTCAGATGTTCGCCGTGGTTTTATTCTCATTTTCAATGAAAAGCCCAAAGTCGATTTGAACGAACTTGAGCATGAAGTCAAAGAGCTGATCAAAAAGAACCTGCCTATTTCTTATCTGGATCGCACCCATATTCTGATCGGTGACCAGCGTCATTATTGCACCGGTCCACGAATGCACATCAAATCGACCGGCGAAGTGAAAAATTTCAGTCTGCACAAGGAATTTCTGAAGGAAGATATCTCCGGACGATATATGGTAGTCGGACTGGTCGACACTTCACCGAACTATGACATCAACGAGCTGAATCAGATTCTGCTCTGATAGAGAGTTTTGCACTTTTTGGCTGCGGTGTGTGACTGCTGCAGGCAGGATTGGCATATTCGTCGAAATGTCCTTGCCAATCTGTGGGCAATTGTTTATAATAAACGCTGTTTGAGCGGTTAGCTCAGTTGGTTAGAGCGTCGCGTTGACATCGCGAAGGCCGTAGGTTCGAGTCCTATACCGCTCACTTTTTATATTAATTGATTAATAATACTGTTTGCATCCATTATTTATCCGTTTTTACTCGTATTCTTTGAGGTATTTCAGCAGCAATCTGATCATTTTATCTTTGGACAGATTTTTTTGGATCTGCCGTTCCAATACTGGAAATGGTTTGATTCAGTTCTTTCGCGTCATGCGTGGTAAATCGTGTCCGTAATCGTCAGGCTCTGGTGCTTGACGTTAATTTATCTCTGCCCGTGTCTTACTGCTGGAAAGTCTCCAATGAACATGACCATGGAGGGAAAAAGTGCGGACTCTTGTATTCTACGCCTGTAGCTGGAAAATAGAAGCCTTTACAAGCCCTATGAAACTCATTTATAATCTAGTTAATCCTAAGGTGAGCAGTCGCTCCTCACGCCTCGGATGAGATACCGATGTAGCGCACGGTCAATGGGATTACTAAAGAGATCGAAAGGTCTCTTTTTTATTTCGCTAATTGATTAGCAGAGCTTTTTCAATAGAATGGTAAAATAAATTTAATCCTGAGGTGAGAAGACGCCCCTCACTGTCTTAGAGCGATACCGATGTGGCGCACGGTGAACGGGATTAATAAAGAGATCGAAAGGTCTCTTTATTGTTTTGCTAATTGATTATCAGAGCTTTTCAATAGAATGGTAAAATAAATTTAATCCTGAGGTGGGAAGACACCCCCCACGCCATTGAGAGATGCCGAAGTCGTGCACGGTGGACGGGATTACATATTATAAAACCGTTTGAGGTAGAGAATCAGGCGCTATTACACGAAAGTGATTGATGTCGGATGAGCCTGCCCGACCAAACGGTTTTTCTTTATTAGATTATGATTTTGCTGTCTGAGGTAAGAAAGTCTGCCGCTCACGCACTGAGTTCAGAAACGACCAGTCCCGGAAAATGCTGGAGGTGGTGGTCCAGCCAGATGATATGCTAAGCCGGATTAGTAGTCCGGTTTCTATTAAAAACAGGAGCGGATTTCTTCGCCCTGCAACATTGAATCTTTATTTTGTTCTATCCATCATTTTCTTCTCGATTATTATCATCGCTCTTATTTCCCGATAAACCAGCATCTGAAAACATTCCTTTGGCAATATGGATTTTTGCTTCAATTATTTCTTTTTTATAATTTTGTGGTTCCCCTTCTTCTGCGGAAAGACTATCCAATATCTGTAAAGCAACTCCAACCTTACTGGTTCGATCAAGAACTCGAATATAATTCATTGAATGGGCCAATAACGTTTTATAAAAAGATAACACTACAGTGCTAAGAAACTCAATAATAACTCCGGATATACCGGCGATGAGAGCTAACGATAATCTATCAGGAAAAACCAATGCAATTACTACACTCCCACCGATTAATATAAATCCTACAAACATAAACCAACGGCTAAATTTATAAATCTGTTTTACCTGTGAGAAATTTTCGGCATTATAAGCGTTAAACTTTTCGGAAGCAAGCTCCCATGCGGGCGAAACTTTTTCCGGATTCTCAATAATACGCTCTTCCAATCGACTTTGGCGTTTTAGTGATCTTATTTCATATAGACGCTTTTTATTCGATTCAAGTCTTGAACTGATATGTGTTTGATAAATTACTAGTGTTATTTCTGACAAACTTATTACAATAATTGATAGTGAAATCGATCTCAAAATTCCGTGATTTAGCTTTTCATATTTCACAAGAAGAATGATAAGTAAAATCAGAATAATAATTGCAAATAGAGCAATATGTTTAAGAAGAAAAATGTTCTTCGGTTTTAACTCATTTATCTGTTGTTCCAAGTATTGTTCTTCATCTAATAGGTTATGCTCTTGTTTCAACTTTTCTTCTTCATCAGATGACATGAGAATTCTCCTTCTTTAGTTTCAAAAAGTTCTATACTGCCTCTTTTGTTGTTTCACGCAAACTCGATCGGTATATAAGATATTTATTCAATTTCTAGATACCGCCATTATACTGCCCCTATACTGAGCAGGTAACATGCAGATCAGGATTGCTCAGTATCCTGCGTGTTTTCATCCCAAAAGTTACAAGGCATTTACAAGGTGCTCCATTTGCAATTATTAAACACATCCTTCCCTGTCTATCTCACTCACCCGCTGAAATATATTAAGGATGGACTAAAATAAAACAGCTGGAATCTTCCGGCATGAAGGAGCAAACGATCTGACATGATCAAAGGGGTAATTTTTGATTTCAACGGTACGCTTTTTAAAGATACCGACCTGCAGGAAAAAGCCTGGCAGCACCTGTTTTGGGAGATCCACCACCGTGATATCGGACCGACAGAATATCGCGATCATTTTCATGGCCGCGTCAATGATGTAATCCTTGACTACTTCCTGCCGCCGGAAATGAATTATCCTGACCGCGAGACAATTCCGCTCAAAAAAGAAATCATTTACCGACAGATCGTACGCGAAAACCCCCAGTTAATCCGCTTTGTACCCGGCGTTGTCGAAACACTGGACACGCTGACCAGGCAGGGAATTCCCTTCACGATCGCCACCGCCTCTGAAATAACCAACGTCCGTTTTTATTTTGAAACTTTCCCACTGGAACGCTGGTTCAATGGTGTGGATTCAATCGTTTATGACGATGGCACCTTCCCGGGCAAACCGGCGCCGGATATTTTCCTCAAAGCAGCGGAAAAACTGCACCTCTCACCTGCCGACTGTATTGTGGTTGAAGATTCATTAAGCGGGATCACAGCTGCCAAAAATGCCGGAATCGGACGGATCATCGCCATGGATCCAGATCTGAACCGTGCGCAAATTGAAGCCGACCCGCAGGTGTTTGCGGTGATTGATAACTTTGAAAATTTTTACGACAGGTATGTTTTATGACCGATATCAACCAGTTCCTCTCATTTCCCGACAACCATGTGATTTTAGATGCTGAGCGTTTACTGGATCTGCATCATCTGCCAGTTCCACCCACCCTGACAATAATCATTCGCAACCCGAAAACGTTCATCAAACTTCAGGAAATCCTGACTCAGGACTATCCGTTGAACCATGAACTTGAATTGTTCAGTCAGAATCAGGACGGAAGCTATCGGTCGCAAACGATCGCGCTGGAAACGTTAGCCAGCATGAACGAAACAGAAAGAGCAGCTGCGCTGCTGATTCCGCCCATCCCTGAAAACCGTTCTTTCGAATATTTCCAGAATGTGGTGGCAACCCTGCGGGCTCCGGGCGGTTGCCCCTGGGATCGCAAACAGACCCACCAATCACTGCGGGATGATTTTTTGCAGGAAGCTTATGAGTTGCTGGATGGACTGGATCGGCTTGATCTTGACACCATTCGCGAGGAGTTGGGGGACGTCCTGCTGCATGTCGTCATCCAGACTCAGATTGCGCAGGAAAGCGCTGAATTCAATATGGGAGACGTCCTCAGCACGATCAGCGAAAAGCTGATCTTCCGGCATGAGCATGTCTTCGGAAAAGCGGAACAGCTGAATGCCGAGGATGTCATCAGCCGTTGGGAGCAGGTCAAGCTGCGTGAACGGGAAAAGGAAAACAAAAGTAAAGGGTTGTTGGAAGGAATTTCCATCGCAATGCCGGCGCTGTCGATGGCATTTTCATTCCAGAAACGGGCAGCCAAAGCCGGATTCGACTGGGATTCGGCGGATCAGATCTGGCCCAAGTTGTATGAGGAGATTGAGGAATTCAAACGCGCTGAAACTGCTGAGGAACGCTTTGAGGAGTTGGGGGACATCCTGTTCACGTTGGTGAACCTCGCGCGGCGACTGGACATTGACCCTGAAACTGCGCTGCGCACCTCGAACCTGAAATTCCAGAAACGTGTTGAGTATGTTGAAAAGCGCGCTGCTGAGCTCGGGAAAAATTTGTTCGAAATGCCATTGAGTGAAAAAGACAGGTATTGGGACGAATATAAAAGGATGCAACAGGATTGAAACGTTTGCACTGGCTTTTCCGGGCTGCGTGCGCATTGATCGCTGTCTGGTTCGTCATCGGCATTTGGCTCCTCGTCAATTCGCAGGACGAGAAAATAAAGCGCACTATTCCAGCAGTGCAGTTTCCTGTTGAGAGTATGGGAGTTACCTGTAATTTACGACTGAACGAAGCAACCTTTGACCTGATTCTGCCGCTGCGTCTTCCAGCCGGGAAAGGCAACAACGCCGCTGATCTGGTGATCAA
>JAAZKE010000113.1 GCA_012799995.1 Chloroflexota bacterium
CATAATGACCAGCACATAGATCTTTCTCTTCAGTTTAATCAAAACCAGTCTCAAGCTCCTTTATATAGCCCCTATAAATTCATGTTACTGTCATCACAGGGCAGTATGTTGGGAATTATTCCCTCTCTTCTATATGATTAAAAAATCAAAGTCAACGATCATCAAAGGTGATAGTGCCAAGAATACTTGGCGGCTTATGTTCCTTGCGGGAGAGCATTCCTTCAAAGAAAATCTTCGACCTGGCTAAGTTTGATTTATACTATCACATTGATGCTTGTTACATTTAACGTACGGCAGAGAACATAAGTGTGCAGGTAATAGGTATAGACATTGAAGCATGTATTGCTTCCCTGGATGACATCCCGCTGAATGTTGACGTAGACTTCCCGGACAATAGCACTTTTACAGCTATTTCTTTCAAATATATAGACTAGCTCTACGCTTATCCTCAAAGAGATCACGATTTAAACTGGAATTCACCAAAAGCCTGTTTCTCTGGGGAAGATGCTGAGTATGCTTTGTTACACATTAATGTCTTAAATACTAAAGAAAAAGGTTGTCTATTTTTTTGATCAGACAACTGTCAAGGTGGTCAGTGATGACAAGAATGAATCTACAGGCTGGGCTTATTAGTACAACTACAATAACATTTCCAGAACTGGTAGTTTAACTATGAAGGGAAACACAAAATTTTTTTGTTGATGAAACTGATCAATTCGCTACTGGCGCGATGTAAACAGGACACTATGTCTTTGGATGTGCATTACCCAATGCTGAGGTAAATAGCAAAGCACCTTGTAAGTTATGGAAAACGAATTTGCAGAGAATCAAATCACCTACAATAATTTGCAGGTAAGTTAGAGAAAGGAAGAGAACATGAATATCAAAAGGTCATTTTTATTAACAATGGTAATTTTTCTTCTGTTTTTTTTCGTCAGTGTTGCGTTTGCAGAAGGGGTTACTGTCATTGGGGAATCCAATAAAACAAGTGACTCATTGCAGGTTGGAGAGACCGTCTCCGTTGAGAAAGTCTGCGATTTTACACCACTTAGCTATGTGACGGGATCATTTGCCGTGTCTATTTCCGCATATGAAAAATCTGATGATCATGCCCTTTTTCCTACAGAAGCAAGTAGTAGTGAGTATAAGCTACTTGATGTCCGCGTAAACATCCTTAATAAGATGAGATCGGATATGGAGATAGACAAAGTCTTTTCCGCCAAGGCAATCTTTATGGATGAATATGAATTTCCTTTGACCTATATAAAAACGGAGCTTATAAATTCGGATGGAACTGTGGATAACTCGCTTTATCCTGCCAAGCCTATTCCAATGCTTGTGCAACGCACTGTTCATTTCATCTTTGAAGTTCCCAATATTGTTGCCGAAAGTAGTGAGTCGTTGGTTGTAACTTTTGGGGTTGAAAATGATGAATACGAATTTATCCTTCGTTAAGATATATTTCTTCAGGAGGATTAGGAAAAAGGTTCCCCGTAGAAGGGATATAAAGACATCATCCTCAAGAAAACGGGACCTTTTTCTGGCGGTCCTGTCCGGTTTGTAATGGAATTGCCTTCCTACCCGTACCTGTTCTGGTGAGTCGAAATTTTTGCGTATCACCTGGGGATCGTGGCGGAATTATGGTAAACGCGCAGGGACGCTCTTGTCACTGATTGTTATTGGACAGGGGCAGTACTGGCCCGTCGATCGTCAGGTCATTCTTAACCGTCAGATAGCCGCCGCCTGTGAGTAGGATTTTGATGCGTATTGTCGACAGACGGGCGTTCGCCGGAAACCATGTCGATTATTTAGAAATGTTTCCCAAAGGAACCACTGATGGTCCGTTGGACGATCGGGCGACGCTCGGTCTTTCAGACCGCATTGTCGCCCCTACATTTTTATGCTTGATTTTTTCCTGTCAGTACCGCGCGCATCACGCAACAGTAGCGGTAGCTTCTTTCAGCATTATCGTAGCCTTCGCAAGTTACCAACGTGCCCCAGCTGCTGTCTAAAAAGAAAGACTAACCAAACCAGAGGATGTCTTCACACCCTCTGAATCGTCTATGAAGTTTTCAGTCTATCGATTAACTGTTGCCGGAGTCGTGATGTCTGCCACATTCGTCCGCGTGAATATGCTCGTGACAGATAGAACCGCTGGATTTCAGTTCACCTCTTAGATAAGCTTCTACCACGTCTTTGGCATCTCCTGTTGCGCCGGTAATCACTTCAATTTTTCGTTCATTAAAGATTTCAATCGCACCGCCACCCATACCGCCTGATATGATCACGTTGACGCCTTGATCTGCCAGGTAATTCGGCAAAAATCCGGGCCTATGACCCGGGTTGGGCAGGTTGCTTTGCGAGGTGATCTTTCCGTTTTCTGCGTAAAAAAGCTTGAAACTCTCACAATGACCAAAGTGGCCGGAAATTTGATTGTTATCACAAGCTGCTGCAATTATCATTCTTTATTCTCCTTATTCGATTTAATTTAACAAATTTGCCAACATGGCATTCAACCAGTTGCCATCAAACTGCTCAATCCGCCCTTTATCACAGGCAGCGGTCAGTTTCGGATCAATGGGAAGCCTGGCAGTAAGTGGAATATGATGTTTCTTAACGATCTCATCCATATGACTTTCACCAAACACTTGAATTACTTTCCCGCAATCCGGGCAGCGAACATAGCTCATGTTTTCAACCAGCCCCAGTACGGGAATGTTCATCATAGCTGCCATGTTGACTGCTTTTTCCACGATCATACCCACCAACTCCTGTGGCGAAGCAACAATAATTATGCCATCCACCGGGATGGATTGGAACACGGTCAAGGGTACGTCGCCTGTACCCGGTGGCATGTCAATAAACATGAAGTCCACATCTCCCCAGATTACATCAGTCCAAAACTGCTTTACCATACCGGCAATCAACGGTCCGCGCCAGATCACAGGGTCGGTTTCTTTATCAGTCAACAGGTTGAGCGACATTATGCGCACGCCGGTTTTACTGGTAACAGGATACAACCCAACCTCATCACCTTCGGCATGCGTATGCAGCCCAAAGGCCATTGGAATGGATGGACCGGTGATATCAGCGTCCAGAATGGCGGTTTGATAGCCTGCGCGCTGCGTCATAACAGCCAGTAAAGAAGTAACAAGGCTTTTACCAACGCCGCCTTTCCCGCTGACAACGCTGATCACTTTGCTGATCCTGCTGCCTTGATGCGGGCTTTCCAAAAGACTTTTGGGGGATCGTTCCTTGCATTCCTTTCCGCAATGCTCACAGTCGTTGGAGCATTCTTCACTCATATTGTTTCCTCCTCATAGCGTAATAGTCTGCCCTCCGGGCAAATAATGCAGTTTTTCTTTCATAATACTTTTGAGATATTGGTACTGCTCGACACCAGTACAGTGACAGGTGTAGTAAACAGCAGGATGGCTCAGTAACTGATACGCTACTTCATCAAGCGACTGTCTGGCTTGTCCCTGCGGATCGAGGTTCATTAAATGGAATCCACCTATCAACACATCGGGTTGAAACCATTCCACCAGATTCAAGACGTTCTTATGGGAACAACCGCTGATCAGAATACGCCTGGCATTTTCCTGGATGAGGAGATATTGCTCGTGACGGAAGTCTTCCGGCAGCATGTGATCACCGATTGACATCGTGAGACCGAATGTCTTAACCGGGAAAAGTGGCTGGCACGTGTTACAGCTAAACAGCTCCAGCCCATTGCTGATCTTTTGATAGTCATCTGTGAATATCAGCCGGGGATGAGATGACAGCGCAGGATCAAGCCCGATATCCCGGCCAGAGGTGTTGCCATGCTTTTCGAAAGCATGACGACTGACGTACACGGGCGCATGGTCGTTTGCAGTAAAGAATGCACGCAGACCACCGCCATGATCATAATGTCCATGAGAAAGCACCGCGAAATCAATTGCTGCAAGATTGACGTTCAATGATCTGGCGTTTGCGACGAAAGCGTCGCTTTGTCCCATGTCGAACAGCACTTTGCTTTCCCCTGTCTCAAGGTACAGGCTAAGTCCGTGTTCTGCGTGCAGGTTATCCCTACAGGCAGTATTCTCTGCCAGCATTGTGGCAATCAATCACCACATCCTGTCAGCATGTCCATGACACGCTCAAAAATTTGCCGAAGTGCTTCGGAGGCCGGACAATCTATATCCGCAATGCTTATCCCGGCATTGATGGCGAGAGAAGCTTGTCCGTCATATGGAATCTGACCGATATAGGGAACATTGTTTTCAGAGCAGAAGCGCTTGATCGTCTCGGTGTTGTGAGGGCTTGTATCCCATTTATTCACGCATACGACCGCTTTTGTTTCAAATACAGCCGCTGTTTTCAAAATGCGTTCCATGTCGCTGATACCTGACACGGACGGTTCGGCTACGATAAGCACCATATCGACGCCACTGATAGAGGCAATTACCGGACAGCCGATACCGGGTGAGCCATCGATGATGGCAAACGATTCGTTTTTGGCAGCCTCGCTCAATCTTTTCTTTACCTCGGATACCAGTTTCCCAGAATTACCACGTCCCATTTTCAGCTCAGCAGTGGAAAAAATACGGCGATTTCGATAAAGCTGGACTTCGCCAGCGACATCTTCTTGCATGGTGACAGCTCCCTGAGGGCAGAACCTTTCGCATACGCCACAGCCTTCGCAGGCAAATTCATCAGCAACGTAACAACCATCAGTTATTTTAATGGCATCAAAGCGACATAGAGCTTCACACTTTCCACAACCAATACATTTTTCGGGATCGATCACTGCTTTTTCAGACCCGAGAAAGTCAGCCTTCTCCGGATTGCCAAGTTCACCGGCTACCAGATGCAGGTTGGGAGCGTCAACGTCGCAGTCGGCAAAAGCTCTCGCTTCGGAAAAACGGATGAACGCGGCAGCGACTGTCGTTTTACCGGTACCGCCTTTGCCGCTCAAAATCAGCAGTTTTTTCATCGCTTTGCCTCATTTTCAATCCTGCCCAAAAGGCCCAGGAAAACTTCCTTCATCAGGTGATCCTCTCTTACGATGATTTCACCGGCTGCTGTGCGTTCGGCAATGTGCTTGTCGTAAGGAATTCGAAGCAGAATGGGCGTATTGGTTTCCGCGCAGAACTGTTCCAGAGGGGGATATTCGCCGTCAGCTTTGTTGATGATGATGCCGCAGGGCTTTTGGAGCAACTGCACCAGATGGCGGACCATTTTCAGGTTGTGCAGCCCAAAAGCGGTGGGCTCAGCAACCAGCAGACAGTAATCGGCCTGGGAAACGCTCTCGATGACTGAGCAGCTGCTTCCAGGTGGACAGTCCACAACGGTTAATGGTTTTTCAGGTTGATTTCCGTTCAGAACCTGCTTGATAACCGGCACCGCAGATGGTTCTCCCACATTCAGAATTCCGGTCACGATGTGTACGCCGCCGGATACGCCTTTTTCAACTTTTCCAACCTCGCGTGGTATTTCGCTGATTGCCTGCTCTGGACATACCAGAGCGCATCCGCCGCAGGAATGACAGATTTCCGCGAATATCATCGGATTGTCCCTGACAAATGCCAGCGCATTGAAACGGCAGAATTCAACACATTGGCGGCAACCATTGCATTTATCCCTATCGATGGTTGGAAGTAACACCGTTACCGGAGCGGAAACAAGTTGTTGCGGTTTTAGAAACAGGCGACCGTTAGGTTCTTCCACGTCGCAGTCAAGGTAGACAGCGTTTTCCGTGGCTGCCACAAGGTTGACGGATACAAAAGTCTTGCCGGTTCCGCCTTTACCGCTGAGGATTGCGATAATCATGCTCTTCCGTGGAAACCAGCGTGGAAACTGGCCAGCTCTTCAAGTTTCCCTTCGCTTAGGGCTTTCAGGTTCTCCTGTGCGTTGGCACTTATCGCTTTATAGATCTTCATTCCGGCTGCCTTGAACACATCAGCAGCATTCTGACCGCAGCGCATAGTGATCAACGCCTCAGCGCCTGTATCCAACACAAACTGCGCTGCTTTAATTCCTGCGCCACCCTCTGCATTGACAGCCGGGTTAGCTTTGAATTCATTCGTATTGCTTTCGGTATCATGAATCAGAAAATATGGGCTTCTACCAAAAGAAAAGCAGACCGTTTCCTGGTTATTTTCAACAGGTATTGTTATTTTCATACTATTTCCTCCCGTGTTTTTCGATGCATATTGCCATGACGGTGCTTGCGACAGCCTCTACGTCCACAATGATCTTCGGTGCCGTCGCACAACAGATATGCGCCTCCTTCGATGCGAATTGGCAGCCCCTCCACCAATGCGCGGGCGATTTTTTTGCGCGCACAATCGTAAATCTGCTGAACAGTCGTGCGGGCAATATTCATGTAACCGCTGCATTCTGCCTGAGACATTCCTTCATTGTCGATCAATCGAATTGTTTCGTATTCGTCTACCGAAACAATGACGGCTTCCCGTGGATAGATGTTACCTCCCACCGGGTGGAACTCATTGATACGCGGAAGGCAGCAGACTTTTCTTCTTATTTTAGGGCGGGGCATCACTCCTCCAGATCGTCGAAGCCGAAGCGTCCTCCGGCTTCCTTAATTAAACATTATTCTTCTTTAAGCAGCGACTCAACCTGATTCAGACGGGTTTGCAATGCTTCTTTTGCTGCAATCAGGGAGTCCTTATTGTTCGGATCAGCAAAACGACAGAGTCCTAACCCCCTTCCAAAACCAAGTCCGGCGCCTATGCGGTTGTTCGCGAAACAGCGCCAAAAGCCACGTCCATTTCGACGTCCGGCGTCGCGCGGTCCAGTTCCATCCATATTCGGCATGATAGTACCTCCTTCAAATCATTTATGACATATGCCAATTACTAAATCTTATTATACAGCATTAATGGCATATGTCAATAACTTGCGGTGGGAAATTTGCTTTGACTGGTACTGTCGTTTTCTGGTTGCATCACCACGATCCAACAGCTTCTGGGTCTGGCTTATGAGATTCATATACTACAATATATTCATGATAATCGATGGCTACATCAATTGCTCTGACCGCCTGCCTGATAATGATGGCATATATAAGGTGATCGGTACAGTTACAACTGCTTACCTGCGGTTTTCATTCATTTATGAAATTGAATTTCGTGATGGCGAGTGGATTACTCCTCCGAATATAAAGGATGGGGTGATAACCATTGGTATGTGGCGGCCATGATAGTAATAATATAGTACAATCAAGCTGGCAATGCATACCCTAACCCAGAATGCATTGATATTGCCACCGCAAAATGATATGCCTCAAAAGACACAAATTTCACGGTGGCGCTGGTCTTGCGAAACAACACCTCGGTTTTGTTTGATTGATGAAATGTTTTACACTCATTTTATACTCCTATCATCGCAAGACCAATTTTTTATCTTACTGTAAATAACAATCTTATTAAAGTTTTCCAGCCAATTCTTTAACAATCAACGTTTTTAATGCAACTTATTAGGAGTTGCTTGAATAATGGCAATCAGGGAAGTTTGTTTTATTTGATATATTTAATATTAAAATACTTGCAACCTGTCGAAAAATCAGTATAATTCACTTAAAATACGTCCGGAATCTTTTGTAACCGGATGGCAGGGCGGAAAAAATCCGTTTCTGTTTTTAAATAAGCGGGTAAATCCTGTCAAATTGCGATGCCGTAAGTTATTGCAAGCATATTTTGAATATGACGATCACAGGGACCGCTTTATTTTATGGATACGAACATGACATCTGAAGTCTTCATCGATTGCGCCGACTATTTGCCTGATACCAATGGAATCTATGAGGTCATTGGCACAGTTACAACAGCTCACAAATCGCTCACATTCATTCAGGAAATTGAATTCCGCGATGGGGAGTGGATTACACCGCAGCGCGTAAAGGATG
>JAAZKE010000114.1 GCA_012799995.1 Chloroflexota bacterium
GACCAAAGATTGCCGATATTTCATATCTTGTGTTATCTTATCCATAGCAGGTTGTGGTTCCTCCCTCTTGTTTTGTGCAGCACAATAACAATAATGGATGTTTCCACTTCCTGCTATTCTTTTCTTTTGTCACTGTCCAATATGTAGTGTAATCCTACAAAACTGGTTGCATGAATTTGTAACATTTCCTTGCATAATCTGATTTTTTTCGTTATAATCATGGGAACATAAAAAACGGGACAGCGTCCCGTTAAAAGGGACAATAAAAATTGACCAGTTCAACCAGCTACATCAGCCGACTATTTGCCTTATTGGATTGCTTTTCTCCACACGATCCGGAGCTTGGCGTTCGTGAGGCAGCGCGTATGCTGAACATCTCCAGCAGTTCATGCGGACGGATGATGTCAGAAATGCGCAACGAAGGCGTGTTGACGCAAAATCCTGAAACAAAGCTTTACAGCCTGGGCGGACGCGTGATTCGCTGGGCAGGAGTATATGTCGCAACTTCTGATTTATGCAGTAAGTCCATGCCGATGATGAAATCGCTCTTCAGAGAAACAAACGAAACGGTGACGTTATATGTTGTGGAGGGCGATGAGCGCGTATGCGTGGAGCGAATTGAGAGTTCTCAGAATGTTCGCATTGTAGAAAGCATTGGGCTGCGGTTGAAGCTGTACCATGGTTCTGGTGGGCAGGCGATATTGGCATTTATGGACGAATCAGAAATAGATCGGATTTTATTGTTGGCTGCTGAAGAAATTCAAGACGATAAAGTTGAGGATGAGATTCGAACGATCCGCCAACAGCTGGATGAAACCCGCGAGAAAGGCTATTCGATCAGCCATGGACAGTGGCTGTCAGGGGCTTCCGGCATCGCTGCGCCGATCTTCGGTTCACGTGGGAAACCGATTGGTTCCATATCGATTTCCGGTCCCAGTGACCGCTTTCAATGTCAGGAAAAGATTCAGAAATATGCTGACCTGCTGCTTCCGGCAGTAGAAAAAATCTCCTATGAAATGGGATATTCATCTGTGTTTACATCCATCTGACAGCAGGTATATCCAGTCGATGGAATTACTATTGAATTGAGGTAAATGATGCTATTAGAAGACAGAATACAAGCAAATGTGGAAGTCTGGCGGGAGAGGACTCAACGGCTCATCCGCGAACACGGTGATTTTGTGATCTCCAATGTTACCGTCTCTCAGATATTTTCTGGGATCCGTGGCGTACCGATTCAGGTCAGTGATATTTCTTATGTTGATGCTGACCAGGGAATTTTATATCGAGGGTACAACCTTAAAGAAGTTCTGGCGTTATTGCCAAAAAAGCCTGACCACGACTATCCTTTGATTGGCGGTCTCTATTATCTGTTGATGGGTAACGAAGTTCCAACACTGGAACATGCCATTGATATTGAAAATGAATGGATTGCCCGCAGCGGAGTGCCGGATTACGTCTTTAAGGTCATCGACTCATTCCCGGACAGCGGCTCTTCAATGGCAATGTTTTCTGCTGCAGTGGTTTCGATGTCAAGTGACTCAAAATTCACCAAGGATTACCACAGTTCAACCCACAAAAAAGAATACTGGCGTTCGATGCTTGAGGACAGCCTGGATCTTATTGCCCGTCTCCCTGAGATCACAGCATACATTTACAACAAAAAATATCGCAACCATGAGAAGACGGAAATCAATCCTGACCTCGATTTTGCCGGCAACTTTGCACAGATGATTGGAAAGGGTGATGACCTGTTGTATGCAGAACTGATGCGGCTGTTCATCCTGCTGCATGCAGACCATGAAAATGCAAACGTCAGTGCGCATACCGCCCATCTGGTGGGGTCAGCCTTGTCCGACATCTATCTGGCTTCCTCCGCCGGTATAAATGGCCTTGCAGGCCCGTTACACGGTCTAGCCAACCAGGAGTGCTTCAACTGGCTGTCATGCGTCTATCAGACGTATGGCGGCGTTCCCAGCAAGGCTCAGGTAACCGAGCACGTAGAGAAGACGCTGGCGGAAGGCAAAGTTATCCCCGGCTTCGGACACGCTGTGTTGCGCATTGTTGACCCACGCTATACTGAAGAGAAAAAATTCGCTGAGAAACATTTCCCGGACGATGAAATGTTCAGAACTGCAATGGTGGTTGGCGAAGTCGTTCCCAAGATATTGATGAAGATGGGCAAAGCCAAGAATCCATGGCCGAACGTCGATGGACTGAACGGTGTGTTGCAGAATCATTTTGGCGTTTCACAATCCGATTACTACACAGTATTATTCGGTTTGAGCCGCATCCTGGGATTCACCTGCCACGTCGTGTGGGCGCGTGCAGTTGGGAAACCGATTGAACGTCCGAAGGCGCTCACAACCCGCCTGCTGGAAAGAATGATCGCAGATGAGCAGGATTAACCTGACAATTCAATAAAAAACTTCCTCCATAAAAGACGCCTTATTACAGGCGTCTTTTATTCCTTCTTCTTTATTTGATTTTTCGATTTAGGCTCGTTTTTCGACTGTTTGAGGGGTGTTTTTTTGTTGGGGCTGTTTCCCCTGCGGTAAATGTAGCGCGCTCCAAGTATCAATCCGAAAAGGATTACCAGCACTCCTCCACCACCGAATATGAAAGTTCTGGCACTGACTTCCGGCAGATGACGTCTGTTAACCGGTGCCTGGGTCATGAAAGGCACAGGCGTTTCGGTAATTTCCGCCAAAGTCGGTGTGATTGATGGCGTCAGGCTGGGGAGTGGTGTAAACGTTGGTGGTACTGTGTTGGTGGGCGTGACCGGAATGATCAGCCTCCATCCCAGACTGAGCGTGGTGGTTTCGTCAATTCCGTTCCAGCGCTCTAGCTCCTGAATGGTAGTCGTCCATAACGATGCAATGCTGGAAAGAGTATCCCCTTCTTTTATAACGTGAATATAGCGTCCCTGTTC
The DNA here is from genome assembly GCA_012799995.1 of Chloroflexota bacterium. Lineage (GTDB taxonomy): Bacteria > Chloroflexota > Anaerolineae > Anaerolineales > Anaerolineaceae > Flexilinea. Next base: position 2,933 of record JAAZKE010000114.1, read on the forward strand.
GTCCTGGGTTGGCAGGATGGTTGGCATGGTAGTGCGGGTCGGTACCGATCCACCCGTGCCAGGCTCGGGAATTAGCAACTTCTGATCAAGTTGCAAGGAGGCTATATCAATAATATTGTTCCAGGCGGCGATATCCTCGAGCGGCACTTTGTAGGCGGAAGCAATCGACCACAGGCTCTGCCCATTTTGGACCACATGGATTACCTGTCCTTCCGGATTTGGCGTAGCGATCTTGATACTGGCAATGATCTGTGACATATCGATCCGCTGCACTGTGGAACCGCTGGCTCCGGTTGTTCCTGGCACCCCGGGCAGGAATCCGCAGCCTTTGGAGTTTGCAGGATAGGCTGCCTGCACGACGTAGTAGACGCGCCCATTTGCCTCTGCAACGCCGGCGCCAATGTGACAGTATGCCGGGTTTGTAGCCGGGATCATATGATCATAATCGCCCCAGGTTGACTGGATGGATGCCAGCGTCGCTGGTCCGGTGGCGAAGTTTTCAGTGGCAAAGGCTTTATTCCCGTTGTTGTAGCCGAATGCGGATACGCGTCCACTGACGTCACCGATATGCCAGCTCATGTTGTTGATTGCCATCGTCGAGGCGGTATTTTGAGCGCTGGCCATCAGTGAACTGTCTACGGCGAGCGCTCCCAGACCGTTGCTAGTGCGCATACTGTTGATCAGGTTGATCAGGTCAGAGGCTGTAACGGTATTCTGCGAATAAACAGGAACTGCTGGTGCTGTGATTCCCAAAATCAACAGCGCCAGCAGAGTGCTTATCAAAACAAGGACTTTAAATCGCAAGTTGCGACCCATCCGAATAATATACTAACTCAAAAGTAAAGAAGTTATTTACAGGATGGGCGGCTGATCCGTCAAGCGTGGAGCCTGGATGATGATCATGTCATCCTTATCGCTGCCACCGATTGCCTGCACTTCAAAAATGAACAGCAGACTCTGATCATGGTACCCATAGTCGCTCAGCTGAATATTCCACTGAGAGGTTAACCCGTCATTGTTTTCCTGCGTTTCAGTTACGCGCTGTTCAGTCTGACCTTCAACCTGCACAAACAGGCGGACATAGTTGTCGCAACTCGGTGCATTGGGCGGACAGGAGATTGCTGCGCGCAACCAGGTACCGCGTGGAACCAGAATCGGGCCGAATGCTACGCGGGTGGTGCCATTGTCAATCTTTGGGGGGCTGATAACAATGGAGGGTTGACCAGCGTAGTTGCTTTCCACCGTCGGTGACGGTGCGTAATAGGCGGTGCCGCGTCCAGAGGTGCGGTCTGACGATCCGCAGAAGAACAAACCGCTGTTATCGGAGCAGATCGCTCCACCCAGGTTTTCATAGAAGTTATACTGGCGTCCGACTTTGAAGACAGAAGATAACAGCATATTCTGTGCGTCACCAGCCTGAATCACTTTACCATCCGGGGTTTTCAATGCCCAGTAGGTTGAAAAGGTAGAAAGGTCCTCAGGAGCAGCAAGTTGAACCGAAACCACCGCGGATTCACCGGGTTTCAAAAGCTTGGCTGATGGGAACAGCGGGAACTCATCGGCTGTCCCAACCTTGTCACCGGATACGTACACCAGTTTATAACGATGATCCAGGTCACAGGTACCTATGTTTTGGATATACCAGGATTTGGTGAAGGTAGTCTTGGGCAAGGTCAACGTTCCATCCGGGAAGGTTACATCGGACACGTAGGCGTATTTGACGACACAATTGCCATCTGATCGTGATGTCTTGGTGCTGCTCTGGTTCGAACCGATTGAGAGCGTTGGCGTAGCGATATAAAAATTCGGCGTTGGCTCCTGTTTATCTGCCATCTGCGTCATCATCATATTCAATTTCTGATCGATATCCGTTGAAATTTTCGCAGCCTGCTGGTCAAGCGCTTCCTGTAGCATGGTTTCATCCACCAGCTTTTTATCCTGTACAACCTGTTCGACGTTGGATTGCACCGTCGCTTCAATATCAAGCGGTTCCGGGACATTCACAGTACATCCGGCAAAAAGCAGGATTGATAAACTGAGAATAAGCATTAATTTCTTCATCTGACCTCCACTTTGACCCAAATCGCTTTATCTCGATTTTGTCCATCCCCAAATTTCTGACCGGAGCCGCTCTGTAACAGCCAGTAGCCTGCATAGGATCCGGGAGAGGATGGTGCAGTCATATATACAGATAGTTCAATTGTATCATTTGGCCCGACCAGAACGCTTTTTGGAAAGGAAATTTCACTCAGAGCATCCATTTGATCACCATGGCTGAACACAATTTTATAGGTATCGTTCCATTCGCAGGTGCCTGCGTTTTTAACCTTCCAGGTTTTGGTAAATGGCTTTCCGGGAACAACAATAGTTTTATCTTTGATGGTAATGTCTTCAACGAATTCAAGCCAGTTGACACAGGTAACTGGTGTAGCGGCGGTAGGCTTTGAACCTTTATCCTTCAGAGCATCCGGGATTGTGGTAACGATTGCCGTAGCTGTATGGGTTGCTGTGCTTGTTGTTTTTGCTGCCCTTTCTGGCGCGGTCGCTGTGGGTTGTAAAGCTGACAACTTCAGTTCCACTTCACGCATAATCTGGGTAGAGAGACGCATTTCAGATTCATCGATCATCCAAAAAACGGTTTTTTCGATGTCAGGTGTGGGCTGAGAGAGCTGGATGCTGAAACTTGAACATCCAGTGACTACTGTTAGCACTAAAACGAGCAGCATTTGCCTGCCACGTAACCAGCGCATGTTCAAGCTGTCTCTTTTCTGCGGAAAATCTCAACGCCAACTGCGTCGGTGAAGCGCACGGCTGATGTCTTCTCAAGCCGGATCTTCACTGATTTGGTCAGCGGATCGCGCAGGCAATGTGTTGCCAGATCCTCTGCCAGGGCTTCCACCGTGTGGCGTGTGTTGGCTTCCACCAATTCCAGCAGATCTTTCGTCAGTTTGCTGTAGTCGATGCTGTATGACAGCTCATCGCACTGGCCTGCTTTTCGTGTATCCAAACACACATCAACGTTCAACAGCAACTCCTGCGGAGCGCTGCGTTCTTTATCGGACATGCCGATTTTTCCGCGTGCTCTTAAATTACGAATCAGAATTTTATCCATAAGTTATGGTGCTGTTATGGTCGGCTCCAGTTCTGCTTCTCCCACCCATTTGATTTCAGGGTTGGTCATGCGGCAATAATCCAGCTCATAGGTATCATGACGACTGCTGATCATCTCGTTATTTTGCAATGCAGCAACCGGTTCATAATCATTGCGGCACTTGACCTCAAAGGAATATCCGGGACTGATCGCCATGATTTTGAGATCGGTTGTTTTCAGTACAATGGTTGATTCAGGTTTTATGTAGCTGAGCGAAGGGGTGATGGAATTAATTCGAACTTCGACCATCCCTTTGCCATCCTGCCATAGACGCAAGTTCTCGTAGCCATAAATGTCGCTGTATTGACGTCCGGTTCCCTGCGCTGTGATGTTCCTTGAACTGACCATTGAGCCAAGCATGGTGACGTTCAGGACATAGATGTTATTATCAATATTCTTCCCGACTGATTTCAAACTGAGACCGCTGTCGCTTACCCGGCTCTGGCACCCGCTCAGCAAGGAAACCAAAAAAATGACCGCGATTATTCCAACCGACATTACTAAAAACTTTTTGTTAATTTTCATTCCTCTGTATCCTCATATCTGCTTTTCAGCTCACTGTGAATTATAGCAAAATGTCTTATGCTACAACAATATACGCAAAAAACACGTTTTCTACTCGTCCTGAGCGGCACGATTCGTTATAATCACTCTGTAATGATTGTTGACGAACAAACAAAGGAAATGGTACGGGAAGCGGGCAGCTTGACCGTTGTGGTGATGCTGATTTTTGTCATGTCAACCTTCACTTCGGGAAAAAGCTTCGCTATTCCGCTGAATCTGCTGCACTTCTCGCTAACGATCAACTTTCGTCTGATTGACCTGATCACACCTGTCACCGCGGTTGTTTCGGCTTTGGGAGTATATTCAATGGTATCGCGCCGCAGTGACGATCCTTTTTACGAAAAATTTGTGCATATGATCATCCCCTTTGCAACCACACTGGCGCTGGGCATCATCCTGCGGAATGTCACCATTGGTGTTGGCTGGATAGCCGTGCTTTACCTTGGTGGCATATTGTTGGTTCTGGTTTTCTCGGCAGAATGCATTCTGCCGAGAAAACCAGAACCAACAATATGCCACCAAGGTAAAGCACGGCTATCCAGCCAACACCAATGGTGACATTCCGCAGGATGATGCCCAGCGCCAGTGTGGTTGCAAAGGGGATGATCATATGCACAAATTTTTCGTAAAAAGGATCGTCACTGCGGCGCGATACCATTGAATATACTCCCAAAGCCGAAACAACCGCGGTGACAGGTGTGATCAGGTCAATCAGACGAAAGTTGATCGTTAGCGAGAAGTGCAGCAGATTCAGCGGAATAGCGAAGCTTTTTCCCGAAGTGAAGGTTGACATGACAAAAATCAGCATCACCACAACGGTCAAGCTGCCCGCTTCCCGTACCATTTCCTTTGTTTGTTCGTCAACAATCATTACAGAGTGATTATAACGAATCGTGCCGCTCAGGACGAGTAGAAAACGTGTTTTTTGCGTATATTGTTGTAGCATAAGACATTTTGCTATAATTCACAGTGAGCTGAAAAGCAGATATGAGGATACAGAGGAATGAAAATTAACAAAAAGTTTTTAGTAATGTCGGTTGGAATAATCGCGGTCATTTTTTTGGTTTCCTTGCTGAGCGGGTGCCAGAGCCGGGTAAGCGACAGCGGTCTCAGTTTGAAATCAGTCGGGAAGAATATTGATAATAACATCTATGTCCTGAACGTCACCATGCTTGGCTCAATGGTCAGTTCAAGGAACATCACAGCGCAGGGAACCGGACGTCAATACAGCGACATTTATGGCTACGAGAACTTGCGTCTATGGCAGGATGGCAAAGGGATGGTCGAAGTTCGAATTAATTCCATCACCCCTTCGCTCAGCTACATAAAACCTGAATCAACCATTGTACTGAAAACAACCGATCTCAAAATCATGGCGATCAGTCCCGGATATTCCTTTGAGGTCAAGTGCCGCAATGATTATGAACCGGTTGCTGCATTGCAAAATAACGAGATGATCAGCAGTCGTCATGATACCTATGAGCTGGATTATTGCCGCATGACCAACCCTGAAATCAAATGGGTGGGAGAAGCAGAACTGGAGCCGACCATAACAGCACCATAACTTATGGATAAAATTCTGATTCGTAATTTAAGAGCACGCGGAAAAATCGGCATGTCCGATAAAGAACGCAGCGCTCCGCAGGAGTTGCTGTTGAACGTTGATGTGTGTTTGGATACACGAAAAGCAGGCCAGTGCGATGAGCTGTCATACAGCATCGACTACAGCAAACTGACGAAAGATCTGCTGGAATTGGTGGAAGCCAACACACGCCACACGGTGGAAGCCCTGGCAGAGGATCTGGCAACACATTGCCTGCGCGATCCGCTGACCAAATCAGTGAAGATCCGGCTTGAGAAGACATCAGCCGTGCGCTTCACCGACGCAGTTGGCGTTGAGATTTTCCGCAGAAAAGAGACAGCTTGAACATGCGCTGGTTACGTGGCAGGCAAATGCTGCTCGTTTTAGTGCTAACAGTAGTCACTGGATGTTCAAGTTTCAGCATCCAGCTCTCTCAGCCCACACCTGACATCGAAAAAACCGTTTTTTGGATGATCGATGAATCTGAAATGCGTCTCTCTACCCAGATTATGCGTGAAGTGGAACTGAAGTTGTCAGCTTTACAACCCACAGCGACCGCGCCAGAAAGGGCAGCAAAAACAACAAGCACAGCAACCCATACAGCTACGGCAATCGTTACCACAATCCCGGATGCTCTGAAGGATAAAGGTTCAAAGCCTACCGCCGCTACACCAGTTACCTGTGTCAACTGGCTTGAATTCGTTGAAGACATTACCATCAAAGATAAAACTATTGTTGTTCCCGGAAAGCCATTTACCAAAACCTGGAAGGTTAAAAACGCAGGCACCTGCGAATGGAACGATACCTATAAAATTGTGTTCAGCCATGGTGATCAAATGGATGCTCTGAGTGAAATTTCCTTTCCAAAAAGCGTTCTGGTCGGGCCAAATGATACAATTGAACTATCTGTATATATGACTGCACCATCCTCTCCCGGATCCTATGCAGGCTACTGGCTGTTACAGAGCGGCTCCGGTCAGAAATTTGGGGATGGACAAAATCGAGATAAAGCGATTTGGGTCAAAGTGGAGGTCAGATGAAGAAATTAATGCTTATTCTCAGTTTATCAATCCTGCTTTTTGCCGGATGTACTGTGAATGTCCCGGAACCGCTTGATATTGAAGCGACGGTGCAATCCAACGTCGAACAGGTTGTACAGGATAAAAAGCTGGTGGATGAAACCATGCTACAGGAAGCGCTTGACCAGCAGGCTGCGAAAATTTCAACGGATATCGATCAGAAATTGAATATGATGATGACGCAGATGGCAGATAAACAGGAGCCAACGCCGAATTTTTATATCGCTACGCCAACGCTCTCAATCGGTTCGAACCAGAGCAGCACCAAGACATCACGATCAGATGGCAATTGTGTCGTCAAATACGCCTACGTGTCCGATGTAACCTTCCCGGATGGAACGTTGACCTTGCCCAAGACTACCTTCACCAAATCCTGGTATATCCAAAACATAGGTACCTGTGACCTGGATCATCGTTATAAACTGGTGTACGTATCCGGTGACAAGGTTGGGACAGCCGATGAGTTCCCGCTGTTCCCATCAGCCAAGCTTTTGAAACCCGGTGAATCCGCGGTGGTTTCGGTTCAACTTGCTGCTCCTGAGGACCTTTCTACCTTTTCAACCTACTGGGCATTGAAAACCCCGGATGGTAAAGTGATTCAGGCTGGTGACGCACAGAATATGCTGTTATCTTCTGTCTTCAAAGTCGGACGCCAGTATAACTTCTATGAAAACCTGGGTGGAGCGATCTGCTCCGATAACAGCGGTTTGTTCTTCTGCGGATCGTCAGACCGCACCTCTGGACGCGGCACCGCCTATTACGCACCGTCACCGACGGTGGAAAGCAACTACGCTGGTCAACCCTCCATTGTTATCAGCCCCCCAAAGATTGACAATGGCACCACCCGCGTAGCATTCGGCCCGATTCTGGTTCCACGCGGTACCTGGTTGCGCGCAGCAATCTCCTGTCCGCCCAATGCACCGAGTTGCGACAACTATGTCCGCCTGTTTGTGCAGGTTGAAGGTCAGACTGAACAGCGCGTAACTGAAACGCAGGAAAACAATGACGGGTTAACCTCTCAGTGGAATATTCAGCTGAGCGACTATGGGTACCATGATCAGAGTCTGCTGTTCATTTTTGAAGTGCAGGCAATCGGTGGCAGCGATAAGGATGACATGATCATCATCCAGGCTCCACGCTTGACGGATCAGCCGCCCATCCTGTAAATAACTTCTTTACTTTTGAGTTAGTATATTATTCGGATGGGTCGCAACTTGCGATTTAAAGTCCTTGTTTTGATAAGCACTCTGCTGGCGCTGTTGATTTTGGGAATCACAGCACCAGCAGTTCCTGTTTATTCGCAGAATACCGTTACAGCCTCTGACCTGATCAACCTGATCAACAGTATGCGCACTAGCAACGGTCTGGGAGCGCTCGCCGTAGACAGTTCACTGATGGCCAGCGCTCAAAATACCGCCTCGACGATGGCAATCAACAACATGAGCTGGCATATCGGTGACGTCAGTGGACGCGTATCCGCATTCGGCTACAACAACGGGAATAAAGCCTTTGCCACTGAAAACTTCGCCACCGGACCAGCGACGCTGGCATCCATCCAGTCAACCTGGGGCGATTATGATCATATGATCCCGGCTACAAACCCGGCATACTGTCACATTGGCGCCGGCGTTGCAGAGGCAAATGGGCGCGTCTACTACGTCGTGCAGGCAGCCTATCCTGCAAACTCCAAAGGCTGCGGATTCCTGCCCGGGGTGCCAGGAACAACCGGAGCCAGCGGTTCCACAGTGCAGCGGATCGATATGTCACAGATCATTGCCAGTATCAAGATCGCTACGCCAAATCCGGAAGGACAGGTAATCCATGTGGTCCAAAATGGGCAGAGCCTGTGGTCGATTGCTTCCGCCTACAAAGTGCCGCTCGAGGATATCGCCGCCTGGAACAATATTATTGATATAGCCTCCTTGCAACTTGATCAGAAGTTGCTAATTCCCGAGCCTGGCACGGGTGGATCGGTACCGACCCGCACTACCATGCCAACCATCCTGCCAACCCAGGACGAACAGGGACGCTATATTCACGTTATAAAAGAAGGGGATACTCTTTCCAGCATTGCATCGTTATGGACGACTACCATTCAGGAGCTAGAGCGCTGGAACGGAATTGACGAAACCACCACGCTCAGTCTGGGATGGAGGCTGATCATTCCGGTCACGCCCACCAACACAGTACCACCAACGTTTACACCACTCCCCAGCCTGACGCCATCAATCACACCGACTTTGGCGGAAATTACCGAAACGCCTGTGCCTTTCATGACCCAGGCACCGGTTAACAGACGTCATCTGCCGGAAGTCAGTGCCAGAACTTTCATATTCGGTGGTGGAGGAGTGCTGGTAATCCTTTTCGGATTGATACTTGGAGCGCGCTACATTTACCGCAGGGGAAACAGCCCCAACAAAAAAACACCCCTCAAACAGTCGAAAAACGAGCCTAAATCGAAAAATCAAATAAAGAAGAAGGAATAAAAGACGCCTGTAATAAGGCGTCTTTTATGGAGGAAGTTTTTTATTGAATTGTCAGGTTAATCCTGCTCATCTGCGATCATTCTTTCCAGCAGGCGGGTTGTGAGCGCCTTCGGACGTTCAATCGGTTTCCCAACTGCACGCGCCCACACGACGTGGCAGGTGAATCCCAGGATGCGGCTCAAACCGAATAATACTGTGTAGTAATCGGATTGTGAAACGCCAAAATGATTCTGCAACACACCGTTCAGTCCATCGACGTTCGGCCATGGATTCTTGGCTTTGCCCATCTTCATCAATATCTTGGGAACGACTTCGCCAACCACCATTGCAGTTCTGAACATTTCATCGTCCGGGAAATGTTTCTCAGCGAATTTTTTCTCTTCAGTATAGCGTGGGTCAACAATGCGCAACACAGCGTGTCCGAAGCCGGGGATAACTTTGCCTTCCGCCAGCGTCTTCTCTACGTGCTCGGTTACCTGAGCCTTGCTGGGAACGCCGCCATACGTCTGATAGACGCATGACAGCCAGTTGAAGCACTCCTGGTTGGCTAGACCGTGTAACGGGCCTGCAAGGCCATTTATACCGGCGGAGGAAGCCAGATAGATGTCGGACAAGGCTGACCCCACCAGATGGGCGGTATGCGCACTGACGTTTGCATTTTCATGGTCTGCATGCAGCAGGATGAACAGCCGCATCAGTTCTGCATACAACAGGTCATCACCCTTTCCAATCATCTGTGCAAAGTTGCCGGCAAAATCGAGGTCAGGATTGATTTCCGTCTTCTCATGGTTGCGATATTTTTTGTTGTAAATGTATGCTGTGATCTCAGGGAGACGGGCAATAAGATCCAGGCTGTCCTCAAGCATCGAACGCCAGTATTCTTTTTTGTGGGTTGAACTGTGGTAATCCTTGGTGAATTTTGAGTCACTTGACATCGAAACCACTGCAGCAGAAAACATTGCCATTGAAGAGCCGCTGTCCGGGAATGAGTCGATGACCTTAAAGACGTAATCCGGCACTCCGCTGCGGGCAATCCATTCATTTTCAATATCAATGGCATGTTCCAGTGTTGGAACTTCGTTACCCATCAACAGATAATAGAGACCGCCAATCAAAGGATAGTCGTGGTCAGGCTTTTTTGGCAATAACGCCAGAACTTCTTTAAGGTTGTACCCTCGATATAAAATTCCCTGGTCAGCATCAACATAAGAAATATCACTGACCTGAATCGGTACGCCACGGATCCCAGAAAATATCTGAGAGACGGTAACATTGGAGATCACAAAATCACCGTGTTCGCGGATGAGCCGTTGAGTCCTCTCCCGCCAGACTTCCACATTTGCTTGTATTCTGTCTTCTAATAGCATCATTTACCTCAATTCAATAGTAATTCCATCGACTGGATATACCTGCTGTCAGATGGATGTAAACACAGATGAATATCCCATTTCATAGGAGATTTTTTCTACTGCCGGAAGCAGCAGGTCAGCATATTTCTGAATCTTTTCCTGACATTGAAAGCGGTCACTGGGACCGGAAATCGATATGGAACCAATCGGTTTCCCACGTGAACCGAAGATCGGCGCAGCGATGCCGGAAGCCCCTGACAGCCACTGTCCATGGCTGATCGAATAGCCTTTCTCGCGGGTTTCATCCAGCTGTTGGCGGATCGTTCGAATCTCATCCTCAACTTTATCGTCTTGAATTTCTTCAGCAGCCAACAATAAAATCCGATCTATTTCTGATTCGTCCATAAATGCCAATATCGCCTGCCCACCAGAACCATGGTACAGCTTCAACCGCAGCCCAATGCTTTCTACAATGCGAACATTCTGAGAACTCTCAATTCGCTCCACGCATACGCGCTCATCGCCCTCCACAACATATAACGTCACCGTTTCGTTTGTTTCTCTGAAGAGCGATTTCATCATCGGCATGGACTTACTGCATAAATCAGAAGTTGCGACATATACTCCTGCCCAGCGAATCACGCGTCCGCCCAGGCTGTAAAGCTTTGTTTCAGGATTTTGCGTCAACACGCCTTCGTTGCGCATTTCTGACATCATCCGTCCGCATGAACTGCTGGAGATGTTCAGCATACGCGCTGCCTCACGAACGCCAAGCTCCGGATCGTGTGGAGAAAAGCAATCCAATAAGGCAAATAGTCGGCTGATGTAGCTGGTTGAACTGGTCAATTTTTATTGTCCCTTTTAACGGGACGCTGTCCCGTTTTTTATGTTCCCATGATTATAACGAAAAAAATCAGATTATGCAAGGAAATGTTACAAATTCATGCAACCAGTTTTGTAGGATTACACTACATATTGGACAGTGACAAAAGAAAAGAATAGCAGGAAGTGGAAACATCCATTATTGTTATTGTGCTGCACAAAACAAGAGGGAGGAACCACAACCTGCTATGGATAAGATAACACAAGATATGAAATATCGGCAATCTTTGGTC
>JAAZKE010000115.1 GCA_012799995.1 Chloroflexota bacterium
ACCGTTGACGAAGAAAATGATCTCGCTGCGGTTCGAACGTGTCAGCGCAACCGGACTGATGAAGCCGTGAATTGCCAGCCCATCGACCTCATAGTTGGTCTCCAGCATTTTTTTTGCAGTTTCCAGTCCGTAGATTGCCGCCAGTACCTCGCGTTGATCTCCATTACCGGAGGTGACCAGTACCTGTTTCCCATCCTGGGTCAGTTTCCAGCGAATTTGTGGATACGCTGCAGCGTAGCGTGACAACAGTTGATCAATTTGTTTTCGTTCCGTGATATCGGTTTTCAGAAATTTGAAACGCGCAGGAACGTTATAGAATAGATCTTCTACCCTGATCAGGGTTCCCTCCGGGATATTGTCAGCCTGGAAACGAATTACTTCGCCAGCTTCAACCTTGATCTGGCTGCCATGCGCTTCCTCTCTTGCTTTGGAGCAGATGGACATGCGCGAGACGGAACCTGCCGCGGCCAGCGCTTCGCCCCGGAACCCAAGTGTGCGAATGTGAAACAGGTCATCGACTGCGTTTAGTTTGCTGGTGGCATGCCGCATTACTGCATTTTGTAAATCGTCACTGCGAATTCCGGAACCGTTGTCGGAGACTTCGATCAACGTCTTGCCGGCGTTTTCGATGCTGACGGTGATCGTGTCCGCATCGGCATCGATGGCATTTTCGATCAACTCTTTAACGACCGATGCCGGACGTTCGATCACTTCACCGGCTGAAATTTTCGCAATGATGTCGTTTGAAAGCAGTTTAATCGCCATTATTTTCCTTTTTTCAGTAAACGGATTATACCGCGAAGGAATGCGGGTATTTCTGTGAAAAGGCAGGAGCTTAAATCAGCAGCAGGAAGAAACTGACGGTGATGGTGAAGCCGAAAGTTGTGAATAAAATGAGCAGTTTGGATTCATTTTGGAACAGCTTGTACTTTTGACTGGCGATGAAATGATTAACCGCAGTCGGAAGCATGGCGACGACCACCAATGCTCGCAGCCACCAGTCATCAAGCCTGACCACATAGCGACCGATCAGATAAGCCAAAAGAGGCTGTAGCAGCAGTTTGAACAGACTCACGCTGAGCGCCTGAAGTTGCTCCCTTTTTGTAAAAGTTGAATCTGCGGGCAGGTAACAGGTGAATCCCAGGGCAAATAAGCCGGCGGTAGAAGCGGGTTTCCCCAGCAAATCCAGAGCCATCATGATAAATTCCGGATATTTGATCTTAAACGCCAGGGAAAGCACTGCTCCGGCAGCGGCGATCATCAGTGGATTCTTCGCCAGAATTATCAACGAATCCGTCAAACTGAACTTTGTTTTTCCACTGGTTTTTCTGTCTAACAGATAAATGATCAGCGGAAAAATCATTCCCGCCTGAATTACCAGGATGATCAGGGGGGGAGTGACTGAACCGAGTAAAAGCGTGCTGACCGGCATGCCCATATAGGTTGCATTGACATAGAATCCGCCGAAGACCGCCATGATCAGTTCGGGTCCCGATAAGCCGAAAACTTTTTTATGGAAAAAACTGCTAATCACGATGACCAGAAAAATGGTTATGACCGCGCCAAGAATAAAATCCAGGTTGAGAAGGTTTTCCAGCCCGGTGTTGTAGATGTTGGCGAAGGTCAGAAATGGCAGTGAAAAATAAAATAAATAGCGGCTTAATAAGCTGCCGGCATTTTTATCGAGGAAATTTTTGCGCGCAGCAAAATACCCCAGCAGGATGATTACGAAAATAGGGAAAACGAGCTTAACGATCTCACCCATTTAATGCTCCACTGTGGTTGGGTTGATCAGATGAGCAGGTCCACCGACACCTGAAACCAAAATCTGACTGTCCGGTACCAGCACATGAATGTTCGCATAGACATCATCCCGCGCCTCGGTTGGGCAGATCACATGAACGTTGGGTCCGGCATCAAGCGTTGCAAAACAGGGCAACCCAGAGGCGCGCCACTCTTTGACCGCCTTAATGATTGCCAGCGACCGCGGCTCCCAATAAAACAGGGGCGGTTGTTGTGTCATCATCACAGCGTGCATCAAGGTGCTGTCCTCTTCGGAGATTTCAGCCAGCGCTGAAAAGTCACGCTCAAGAATCGCCTTTCGACAAATGTCGAGGCGGCGGGCTGCATCCTGAATCCGGGCAGGTTGGTAGGGGCTGGTGTTCGCGCTGCTGTGACCTGCGGTCGATCCTACTTTCTTGTGGCTGTGAGAAAGAAGCACGATCAAATCACTTAAGTCCCAACCATCCTGTGGCAGGATTGAAACTGAAAAAGAATCAAGATCACTCTCTCCGCGCGCCCATTCACAGTAACCACCCGGTATTGAGCGCGACGCAGAACCGGAGCCGGTGCGAGCCAGACGTGACAGCTCGCTTTCATTCAGAGAAAGTCCCAGCGCGGCGCTGCCAGCCAGGGCAAGAGCTGCGAATGCAGAGGCGGAGGAAGCGATGCCGGCGCCGATGGGAAAGTTGCTGGAGCTGACCACATCAGCATGGATTTGTTTTCCAGCCAGGGAACGAACCCTGTCCAGAAAGCCGGTGACCCGTGCAAGCGGGTCTCCAACCAGCAGTTGTGAATTGACTACGACCGTATCACGTTCCAGATCGTCTGAGAATCTGACGGTGGTTTCTGTGTGCAGGGATGCGAGGTTCATCGAAATCGAACCGCTTTGTGGCAGGCGTAACTGTTCGTCCCGATTTCCCCAGTATTTGATAAATGCAATGTTAGGATGGGCTAAGGCAGTGGCAGATTTTAATTCCATGATCGATTAAGGTCTCAGGTATTGTTAAATAAATTTCAGTAGAAATCCAGATGTAAAACTTCGAATAAACGGACAAGATTCGCTCCATGTAAAAATGGAGCAAAAATCCTGCTGATTAACTGTCTAAAACGGCTTTCAATTCATCAATAATTGCCTGAGCTTGATCACGGGTGATATACAGGTTGGTTTCTCCTCCGAGGAAAACCTTTTCGTCATCCGGACAGGATTCGGTGAACTGCAAGCAGATATTATCTTCAAACCCGGTATCTTCCTTATCCAGGAAAACCTTCAGTTCCAGGCTTTTGTCCAAAAGTAATACCGCCATGGATCCCTCTCTTTCGCCTAAGTTTATTCCGATTATACCGAAGAAAACGGGGACATTGGTGAAATGGCTTTCACTTTCAATAGTGATATTCTCTTATAATAGAAAGAAACAGATCATGCGGAGGAAAAATGAAAATCTTAGACAATTTGTTTTATTCGAAAAACGACGAATGGGTGAAAATTGAAGGTAATAAAGCGACACTGGGAATTTCTGATTACGCGCAGGATGCCCTGTCTGATATCGTGTTTGTCGACATCAGCGTATCCGTTGGGGAAGAATTAGTTTCGCAACAAAATATCGGCTCAGTGGAGTCTGTGAAAGCCGCCGCAGATATTTATACTCCGGTGGAAGGAAAAGTCACTGCCATCAATCAGGCTATGATTGATAACCCTGAAGGTCTGAATAGTGATCCCTATGACAAAGGTTGGCTGCTTGAATTATCCAACGATGCAGGGTTCGACACCGAAGGACTGATGGATGCAGCGGCATACAAAAAATACATTGACGAACGAGGGTAGGTATGTATATTCCTCATTCTGAGGCTGAACGCGATGAGATGCTCGCAGCAATAGGAATTGATAAAATCGATGCTTTATTTGAAGCGGTTCCGGAAAAATTCCGCTTTCCAAACTTGAGGTTGGATCCTGGACGCAGTGAGTACGAAGTCGAGCTGGAACTCAAAGATATCGCCAAAGCGAATTTGACTGTTGATGAGATCCCCTGTTTTCTGGGTGCAGGTGCCTATAAACACATTATTCCAGCGGCTGTTGATGCGATTATCAGCCGGTCGGAGTTTTACACCGCTTATACGCCTTATCAACCGGAAATCTCACAGGGGACGCTGCAGTCGATCTTTGAATTTCAAACGTTGATCGCCCGCTTGACAGGAATGGAAGCTGCAAATGCCTCGCATTATGATGGCGCCACAGCCTGTGCCGAAGCCGGGATTCTGGCTTTGCATCATCATCGCGGAAAACGCAGCAAAATTTTGGTGTCGGCTGGACTGAACCCGATGTACAGGAGTACCATGCGGACTTATCTCCAGGATCTGGATGGGACAAAGGCCGAAAGTCCGCAGGTAATGAAAAAAATCAGTGAGGTATCGCCCGATTCACTGATAGAAGCAATCGATGAGGATACCTCATTGGTAATGATCCAGGTGCCGGATTTCTTTGGACAGATTTGGGATTACAGTGCGTTGGTGAAGGCTGCTCATGAAAAAGGCGCGCTGGTTGCGGTTTGCGCGAATCCGATCGCGCTGGCGTTGCTAAAATCTCCTGGCAGTATGGACGCAGACATTGTGGTGGGTGAAGGACAACCGTTGGGTATGCCCCTTTCATTCGGAGGCCCTTATCTGGGATTTTTCGCAGTTCGTAAGGAGCTAGTGCGCAAGATGTCCGGCAGAATTGTGGGTGAAACGGTGGATGCGCGCGGACAGCGAGGGTATGTTCTGACCTTGACTGCGCGGGAACAGCATATTCGCCGTGAGAAGGCGACTTCCAATATCTGCTCAAATCAGGGATTAAATGCGCTTACTGCGGCTGTTTATATGTCACTGATGGGCAAAAAAGGGATGCAGGAAGTGGCGCAGCAGTGCTATGAAAAAGCACATTACGCAGCGCGCAAGATCAGCAAAATACGGGGATACAAAATTGTTTCGCACACACCCTTTTTCCATGAGTTTGCGGTTCGCTGCCCAATTCCAGCTTTTGAAGTCGATGAAATGCTTTTAAACCATGGCATTCTGGGTTGATTGGACTCGGGAAGACTTGATCCTGCTCTGGAGGACACGATGTTGTTCGCGGTCACAGAAGCGAATACGAGGGAAGAAATTGATGATTTATGTGCAGTATTGGCGGAGGTTGGATGAGAAACAATTCAGAACCAACCATTTTTGATCTGTCATCGGTCGGAAGAAATGGCTATCAGCTGCCAGAATCTGATGTAAGAGGCAGCGAATTTCCAACCGAATTTGCCCGGGAAGATCTGGCTTTTCCGGAGTTGTCTGAGCAGGATGTAGTACGCCATTATTCGCGTCTTTCTGCGCTCAACTATCATGTTGATAAAGGATTGTATCCGCTGGGTTCCTGTACGATGAAGTACAACCCAAAGATCAGTGAAAAAACTGCCCGCCTGGATGGGTTTACCCAGCTTCACCCGCTGCAACCAACAGAGACGGTGCAGGGAGCTCTGTTCCTGATCTACGATCTGCAGCACATTCTCAGTGAGATCAGCGGTTTCACGGCGTGTTCGCTGGTACCCGCTGCCGGGGCGCAGGGCGAGTTCTGCGGCGTCAAGATGATTGCTGCTCATCATGCTTACAAGAAACAGCATCAACGCAAAGTCATGCTGATTCCGGACAGCGCGCATGGCACCAACCCGGCGACTTCTGCCATGTGCGGCTACGAGTGCATGCCGGTTAAGACCGACAGCCGCGGGAACATTGACCTCGAAGATCTGGCATCCAAGTGTAATAAAGAGCTGGCAGGGATTATGATTACGCTGCCGAATACGCTCGGATTGTTTGACGAAAACATCCTCAAGGCTACCGCGATGGTTCATAAGAGCGGCGGCCTGGTCTATGGTGACGGGGCAAACATGAATGCTTTGCTTGGGATCGCGTGGCTCAGTGATCTCGGTTTTGATGTGATGCACTATAACCTGCACAAGACCTTCTCAACCCCGCATGGCGGCGGCGGACCTGGTGCGGGTGCGGTCTGCTGTAACAGACTGCTTGAACCTTACCTGCCGGGGCCCATTTGTGAAATGATTGAAGAGGGGACGAAAGATGAACCTCCTTTCTACGGACTGTATTCCCCCGAACGCACGATAGGGATGGTTAAAGCCTTTTATGGTCATTTTACCGTCCTGGTTCGCGCATATACATATTTACGCGTTCTTGGCGCGAATGGTCTGCGAAGAGTTGCCGAATATGCTGCGCTTAACGCCAATTACCTGATGCAGGCACTCAAAAAGACCTATCCACTGCCTTACGACCGCACCTGCATACATGAATTTGTGCTGGACATCAAATGGGAGGATGCTCCTGATATTCGGGCGCTGGATGTTGCCAAACGGCTGATGGATTTTGGCTATCACCCTCCTACCAATTATTTCCCGCTGATCGTCCATGAATCGCTGATGATTGAGCCGACTGAAACCGAGAATAAGCGCACTTTAGATGAGTTTATTGAAGCAATGAATTCGATCGCTGAAGACGCGCGGCATGCTCCTGAAATGCTCAGGAAGGCGCCCAGTGAAACCCCGTTTGGCAGGATGGATGAAGTGAAAGCAGCGCGGGATCTGAAGTTGACCGCCTGAACTTAATGTTTGCTGATTATTGATGTAAGATTGCCCGGAAACTATTTCGGGCAACTTTTTTGAGTGAAAGGAATTAAATAAATGGTTCTTGATATTTTTAATGCAGAAAGTTCGCTGGAGATTACATCTGTCTCGACCGTACCAGCAGAAGCAGTCCGGATTTCGTTGGCAGGCGGAGAGAAAAGCGGGATGTTGCAGGAAAAGGGTGACTTCCAGCTAAATTTTGGCGATAAAGGAAAAACGGTCACGTTTTATTTAGGGGAGAAAATTTCTGCTGACACTTATCGCTCCATTGGCGGGTTGATCGCCAGGTGGCTGCGAAAGACCAAACTGGATGCTGCCCATCTGGACATTCCAGAGGGTCTAAACGAGCTTGAGGTTTCTCAGCTTTTCGAAGGATTGCTTTTGGGCGGATTTATGTTCGATAAATATAAGCAGAAAAAATCGGAACATGTGACCATCCTGACGGTGAATGAATCCTTCGCGTCAGCGCTCGGACGGACTAAAACAGTTTGCGGTGCCGTCAACATGGCGCGCGATTGGGCGCACGAGCCCGCTTCGGTAATCAACCCGGAATCGCTGAGTGAACGTGCGGTACAGTTGGCGGAGAAATATGGCCTGATCTGCACAGTGATCGATGATGTAGCTTTGCGTGAGATGGGTGCGGGAGCGATCGTGGCTGTTGGTCAGGGTAGCAAAACTCCCTCGAAAATGATCATCCTTGAGTATCCCGGAGATGGCTCAGAAAATCCGGTTGTTCTGGTTGGAAAGGCGATCACATTCGATTCTGGCGGATACTCGATTAAACCTTCCGACAGTATGGTTGGGATGAAATATGACAAATGTGGTGCGATGGCGGTATTGGGCACGCTGAGAGCTGCAGCAGAGCTCAAGTTGGCTACGCCATTAGTAGGGGTCATCTGTGCAGCTGAAAACATGCTCAGTAAAAATTCATATCGGCCGGATGATATCCTGATCAGCCTGTCTGGCAAGAGCATTGAAGTCGTTTCAACTGATGCCGAGGGGCGGTTAGTGCTGGCAGACGGGTTGACCTATGCGCAGAAAGAATACAAACCGCGGGCGATTGTTGATCTGGCAACGTTGACGGGCGGTTGTGTAGTGGCTTACGGGCATGTTCGCGCTGGCGTGCTGAGTAATCACGATGACCTGTTCAATGCACTTTATCAATCCGGAGAAAAAACCTGGGAGCGCGTCTGGCGGTTGCCTCATGATGATGATTACGCCAAATTACTGAAAGGGAAGGATGGCGATATTAAGAACTCTGGCGGCAGACATGCCTCCCCGGTGACTGGTGGGATGTTCCTGAAGGAATTCGTCTCAGATGACGTCCCATGGGCGCATATCGATATCGCAGGCGTCGCTGATCTGGAAGATGGTACCGATATCAGCATACCCGGCGCAACGGGCTTTGGAATCCGTCTGCTGCTTGACTGGCTGCAGAGAAAAAACTAATCTAATCACCAGAATTTATTGATAAAAAAGCCGCTTATTGCGGCTTTTTTTGCTCGAGTTGTCTGGTGTAAAAAGGCAGGATGGATTCCAGCGCGCGTTTTTCATCTTCCGCACTGGAAAATTCTTCATCGATCCAACCCTTGCGTAAGCGATTGAGAACATCAGCCATCCACTTGCCGGCAGGAAGTGACAATTCTTTCAAATCTTTGCCGCTGGTGACTGGTTTGATTAAGCGCCAAGTAGTCAGATATTTTTCGATCCGTTCCTGAATCAATGGATCCGCATTGACAGCGTCGAAAATATAGATGGCTTCCTGCGGGATTTTCTCCAATAAAAAGGTAATCTCACTTGGCCAGCTTTGCAGAATTATGTCTTTATGTTGCTGCAATTCGCGGTAAGCGAGGATGGTTTTGAGCACTCGTGGCGGAAGTTGCATCCTTGCAGCGATGGGCTCAATTTTGTCCTTTTCAAATGTTCCCCACCAGGCAACGAATATGCCATATCTTTTAACCCATGCATCCAGATTTGGAAATGCACGTTTCCAGGGTTCACTCATGACATGATTTTGCAATCGTTCGATATCCATTCCGCTTTGTTTATTCCACTGTAAAGCCGGGTGGATGCTCTGTAACAATCCAAGGGCCTCCAATCGAACCATACCTGCTTTGGGGTCTGCTTCATGAAAGAATAATTCAAGCTCGTTCAGAATTCTTTTGCCGGATACTCTTGCCAACAGCGGTTTGCTGTCTTTGAGCAGTTGGAAAGTCTGTTTTTCGAGTTTGAAGTTAAAGCGTTGTTCAAAGCGAATCGCGCGCATCATGCGGGTAGGGTCATCGATAAAGGAAAGCGAATGCAGAACCCGAATTAAACGCTGTTGTAAATCCGTATAACCACCCCAATAATCAAACAGGTCCCCAAAATACTTGCCATCCAACCGGATTGCCATGGTGTTGATCGTGAAATCGCGACGATGTAAATCAAGCTTGATGCTGCTACGCTCCACAGCAGGCATGGCAGAGGGGTAATCATAAAACTCCGTCCGTGCACTGATTAAATCCAGTGTGTCGGGCATGCGTTGATCGCTGTTTTCATGGAAATCAGTTTTTTCGAGGATCGTCTGTTTGATTTCTTCAATTGCCCACTTGGCGGTTCCAAATTGAGCGTGTGCCCGGACCTTTCCACCAAATGTCTTGACCAGCAACTTTGCCAGGTAAATCGCATCCCCTTCTACTACGATGTCAAAGTCCATTACCGGTTGATTAAGCAGCAAATCCCGCACGAATCCACCAACAATATACACTGGATATTCGCAGGCGATTGCAGTCTCGGAGACCAGCCGGATTAAAGTCAGATAAGCTGGTGGCAGACTTTTCTTCAGCGCATTTGCCAGATTGCGGTTACCCGGGATACTGCCGTTCCCGGTGAGGGTTTTGATCAGGTCAGTTCTGGTAACGATGCCGATTATTTCCTCAGAATCCGGATCGGTCACCGGCAACTGTCCCCAGCCAGACAAGTTCATCATTTCTTTGAGGTAGTCAATTGAGTCCGTAGAACTGACATGAAAAGTTCCCGCTTCCATCACAGCGCGAATGGGAGGGTTTAAACCGAATGCCTGCGCACGTTCCACTGACCGTCGGTTCAATAAACCGAGCAGTTCCCCGGTTTCGCTGATTACCGGGTAGCCTTCGTAACCATATCGCTGGATTATGACAGCCGCTTCTGACAGCGGAGTTTCACCATCCAATAATAATGGGCGGGTGGACATGATCTGTTTGACTGTTATTGGGGGCGTGATACTGCCTGGCAGCATCTCAAGCAGTTCCTCGCGCACTTTTTTGAGCATTTCAAGCGGGTCTTCGTCTTTACCAACGATTCGTAACCCGGCAGCTGCCCGTGCGTGGCCTCCGCCGTTGAAAACGGTCATGATTTGCCCGACATTGATGCGATCGTTGGTAGCACGACTGATGATCCGAACGCCCGCTTTCGAGGCGGTCAGAATAAAAATGGCATCCGGCGAAAGCATGTCGCGCAGATGGTGTGCTACCGTGGAAAATTCATCGCTGATGTCGCGCGCATCCGCGCTGGCGATAATGATTTCCTGTCCCAAAATCTGATGAGTCTCACAGTTTTGCAGCAACCGCTGTGCAAGCGTTTGCTGCGAATCAGTGAGCGGTTGATTCAGAAATCGATTGATCAGGTTGAGGTCAGCGCCATTTTCAATCAGCCAGGCAGCAGCTTTCAAATCACGGGGCTTGGTGCTGCCATAAGTAAGATTACCGGTGTCTTCGTAAATTCCCAGCAGGAGGAAGGTAGCGTGGATTTTATCCAGGTGTACCTGCTTCTGCATCAGCTTTTCGATCAGAATGGTTGTACATGCACCAGTACGGTCGAATTCAGTCTGCCAGTTATCAGGCAGGTTGGGACGCGGTTGATGGTGATCAATAACGCGAATGGCTGTCTGGTCGTTGATCAGTGCAGTGTTGCTGATGGTTTGGGTATCGACGAGCAGCGCATCCTGGGCGTAAGGGCTGATTTCCGCGGCTTTCTCCTGTGTGAGAAAGGGCAAATCTTTCTTATACTCATTGATGAATGCATGAAGGTTGCGATTCATCTTCTTCGGTAAAACCGGAATACGAACAGGATCAACCAGCCAGACTCCAAGTATTGAAGCGACGGCGTCGAAATCAGCCTGCTCGTGCGTTATGATTATTTTCATCACTTTGATTGTATCAGGCTGTCGTCTTGAAAGTGGTTTCCCCGGACTTAAGATCGAGAATGACGTAACTGTGCGTGGAACGAAAACCACCACCCAAAGCACCCGGATTTATAATGATTGTCTTGCCATATCTTTGCAATTCCTGATGATGGGTATGTCCGTAAAACAAATATTCATAACTGCCACATTCAATCAGAGAACGTAACAGTTTCCGATCATGTCCATGCAGTGCAATGAGCCGTTGGTTTTCCAGAACCGTACTGTAAGTCAGCGTGGATGTGCTGCCTGGGAGACACCCCTGGATAGCGAACTGCAAGCCAAAGGTGTCTAAATCCCCATTTCCCCAAACATGGTGGATTTCAAAGTCCTCAAACGCTTCCGCAGTTGCAGAACGGGTCATATCTCCACAGTGAATGATCGTTTGAATTTTTTCAGACTCAAGAACGGTCAGAAATTGATCGATGGCGTAGAGGTCGTTATGCGTGTCGGAGATAATACCGATTCTCATTTGGATTTGTCCCTGATAAAAAAGCCAGGTTAATCTATAAGCCGCATTCTGTTCAGAGGAGATCTCGAGTTCTCCCGCTGAGATGACCATCTCTCTGGGACGCACATTACTGTACGACTCTAGCAGCCTACCCGAAGCTCAAGGGGATCGAGCAAACCCCCGCGTGTACGCGACACGCTTCGCCCCTACTTGGCCTTGCTCCAGATGGGGGTTACCTGGCCGTGGTGTTACCACGCACGCCGGTAGTCTCTTACACTACCTTTTCACCCTTACTCCCTTTTCAGGGAGCGGTCTGTTTTCTGTGGCCCTTTTCCGGCAAGTTTCCCCGCCCCGGAAGTTATCCGGCATCTTGCTCTCAGGAGTGCGGACTTTCCTCGGCACGACTCCGTCGCACCGCGATCATCTGATTAACCTGGTACTTTAATAATACACGTAAAAAAATTTACAGTAAAGGGGTAATAAGCGGAAACTCGGGTATAATTAAATTGACTATTGACAATTGAGTTAATCTGCAATATTATCCAAACAACAATATTTTAATAATTTCATTAGTCTTTTTATATATTTAGGCAAATAAACGCACAATAAACAATAATAAAATGGAGGATTTTAAAATGAAGAAAAGTTTAGCCGTTTTCCTTATTGTCGTTCTAGTTTCTTCTTTTGTGATAAGCAATGTCTTTGCAAATGAAGAATCCCCTCTCCCTGGTCCTTTTAAAAAAGATGTACCATTGAAAATTGCATATGTTCCTGTTGTCATGAATACACACTATGACATGGTTCTAAGCGGACTTAAAGAAGGTATAGATGAAAATGGAGGAGAAGAATTTGCAACACTTAATGTATATGCGCCCTCCAGCAATGAAAAGTCAATGGAAGAACAATTTGTAACACTGGATGCCCTGCTTCAGCAAGATATTGATGTTCTAATCTTTGCTACGGAAAATGAAGAAGCTTTCATTCCATATCTGCGAAAGTTTTGTGAAAAAGGTGTAGCAGTATTTTTCGTCAATATGACAGAATTAAAACCAGAAAATGTCTACTATATTTCCAGTGTTACCTATGATCAGTATGATGCTTCTCATAAGATAGGTGAGTGGGCAGTAAAATACTTTGCTGATAAGGATTTAGTAAACATTGCAGTATTAGAGGGATTTCCTGGCGATGTAAACACAACGCGATTAAATGGATTTTTAGATGCTATTGCCGGTCATGATAATTTAAAGGTAGTGTCTTCCCAGGTTGCAAACTGGACGCGTACTGATGGACAAAGTGTTACTGAAAACTTGTTAATATCCAACCCCGAAATCAATTTCATTTATGGATTGTACGATGAAATGGCGTTAGGCGCCCTCGCTGCCGTTAAACAAGCTGGTCGATTGGATGATATAGCAATTGCTGGTTACGATAATACACGCGATGCTTATGACTCAATTTTAGGTGGCGAACTAACTGCAACTGTTAATACTGCTGCGAAAGAACAAGGTACAAATCTGATTAAAGCAATTGTTGCTTATTGTCTTGAAGGGGAAGAAGTCGAAAAAGAGATTAATTCAGAGTTAATCGTGTATGATAAAGATACGATTAATGAATTTAATACGGATAATTACATCTACGTTCCTCGCGAACAAATTTACTTTTGGAAAAAATAGTCTTGTAAAAACTTTATTAAAGAGGGCAGATCAATTCAAAGAGTCTGCCCTCTTTGATAATTTCCTAAGAAGATTGGATGGAAATCATTGAAAGAAGAGAATACCCCATTTTTACTAATGAAAGAAATAAACAAGTCATTTTATGGTGTACCTGTCTTAAAAAACGCCAGTATCTCATTGAATAAAGGAGAATGCGTTGGACTAATAGGAGAAAATGGTGCAGGCAAATCCACATTAATAAAAATTTTGTGTGGGGCATATAAGAAAGACAGTGGACAAATATTTATTGATGGTAAAGAAAAAACAATTAATAGTGTTGAAGACGCACAAAATCTGGGAATTAGGACCATATACCAAGAATTAAGTCTATTCCCAACCTTGTCTGTTGCTGAGAACATATTCATTAATAATGAAATAACTCGAAATGTGGCTTCGAAGTTATCGTTTTTAGATATTAATACAATGCGAATTGAAGCTGAACGAATTCTTAAAGATGTCTTATCAGTAGATATAGATGTGAATAAGACGATCGAGAATATACCTTTTTCACAGCGTCAATTGGTGGAAATTGCCCGGGCGATTTATTCGAATGGTCAAGTAATAATTATGGATGAACCTACTACAGGGTTGGAAACAAAAGAAAAAGAAAAGCTTTTCAATGTAATATATGATCTTAAGTCTCATGGTAAAACAATAATTTTTATATCCCATTATTTGGATGAGGTGATGCAGGTATGTGATCGGATCATTGTGCTCAGAGATGGGGAAGTAGTCATTGAAGATAAAACAGCGCATATGACTCTTGATGACATTATTACGTCCATGATTGGAAAGGTTGTTGATAACCATTATCCTAAAGAAAAAATGGAATTAGGAAATACTGTATTGAAGGTTGAAAACCTCTCGAATGTAAAGGACTTTAACGACATTTCGTTTGATCTGCATGAAAAAGAGATTGTCGGCATTGTGGGGCTAGCTGGTTGTGGGAAAAATGAAATATTGCGAGCTTTATTTGGCTTAGTTAAATGGCAATCAGGAAAAGTAACGTTGAATGGTGAAGAGTTGAAATTTAAAAGTGTAAAGAGTGCCATGGAGCGCAAAATAGCTTTCCTTCCAGCAGAAAGGAAGAGCGAAGGAATATTTGCCATTCAGACAGTTAGCTGGAATACTTCAATTGCCG
The DNA here is from genome assembly GCA_012799995.1 of Chloroflexota bacterium. Taxonomy (GTDB): domain Bacteria; phylum Chloroflexota; class Anaerolineae; order Anaerolineales; family Anaerolineaceae; genus Flexilinea. The sequence continues at coordinate 13,937 of JAAZKE010000115.1, forward strand.
CATTGAAGAAGATAATGCAGGGATGGAAGCTTAGTCTACGAAAGGAAAAATTAATAACAAATAAGTTCATATCAGAATTGGGGATAAAAGTCCACTCACCAAGTATGTTAATTTCCCGCTTAAGCGGAGGTAATCAACAGAAAGTAATGTTGTCTCGATGGTTTTTGACCGATCCTAAAGTATTGCTTCTTGAAGAACCTACCCGTGGAATTGATGTTAATGCAAAGGTAGATGTGTACAATTTGATTATGCGTTATGTCAAACAAGGCAATAGTGTAATCATGGTATCTTCTGAAGAAGGAGAAGTTCTTGGAATTTGCGACAAAATTATTGTTATACACAAAGGAAGTATGGTAGCTACTTTAGATAGGGAAAAAACTTCGCTGGAAGAAATAAAAAGATATTCAGTAAGTGCAGGATAATTCTCTGGAGGACCACATTGTGATAGAAAAAAATGCAAAGAATACTGGCAGGAAAAAATTCAATTTAAGCAGTTTATTATCGATTAGTGGATTTGGTGTTGTGATCGCATACATTCTACTATGCGTACTTCTTACATTTCTTTCACGAAATTTTCTAACGATAAATAACTTTATAACCATCATCAGACAAGCGGTTTGGGTTGGTGTTATGGGTATAGGAATGACTTTTGTTATTGCAACAGGAGGAATAGACCTATCGGTTGGGTCAACATTAGGATTTGCGGGATTAACGGTTGCAGTATTGCTGCAAAAAGGTATTGAAGTCTTCCCGGCATGTCTAATCGCCATGCTTATTGGGGCTTTTATTGGATTGATAAATGGGCTTTTAATATCCAAAGTGAAATTGCCAGCATTCATTGCTACGTTAGGTACGATGAGTATTCTTCGCGGTCTTGTTTATGTGTATACAAAAGGGATTCCAGTCTATGGTCTTCGTTACCCTGCTTTCCAATATCTTGCCCAGGGATATTTTTATGGGATCCCATTTCCGGTTATTTTGATGGCTGTTCTCTTGTTAATTTTTTCTTTCTTAATGTATAGAACGAAATTCGGACGATATGTCTTGGCAATTGGCAGTAATGAAGATGGAGCGCGGCTTGTTGGTATTGATATAGATAAAATCAAAATTTGGGTATATATCTTGACAGGTTTTCTTTGTTCAATATCGGGGATACTGCTTACATCACGTTCTGAAGCTGCTGTAGCAGATGCAGGATCAGGCTATGAAATGGATGCAATAGCCGCCTCAGTTATTGGAGGAACGAGCATGTCGGGTGGAAAAGCCAACCTCCCGGCAATGTTTCTGGGAGCAGTTCTTATGACAACGATTCGCAACGGCTTAAATTTAACCGGAGTTAGTTCGCTTTGGCATCAGGTAGTGCTTGGATTTGTCATTTTGATCGCTGTCACTATGGATAGTCTGTCAACCAGACTTTTACGGAAAGAATAGCCAAAAAAGAAAATAAATATGAAACTCTACGTACTAGATAACGGTCATAATGAAAATGATTATGCTTCGCTGGTTGCTACTCCATTTCCATTAACTCGTGAAAATCGCGAACCCAAAGCTTTGTGGGTAAAAGTACCCGTTTATACTGTTTTAGTAGAAAGCCCCCAGGGGCTGGTACTTTTTGATACTGCTTGCCATCCTGACTGTATGGTAGATCGATGGGCTGAAGAGAACAAACAATTAACTCCTCACTTTTGTACTGTATCTCAGCAATTGCCAAATGTTCTGAAAAGATTAGGATATTCTCCTGATGATGTAAATTATGTTGTCGTCTCACATTTACACGAAGACCACGGTGGCTGCCTGGAGTTTTTTAAGAAAGCAAAGATCTTCGTTCATGAAAACGAATTTGATCAAACTATGCGAAAATATGCACTAAAAAAAGATATGGGTGGATATATTTGGAAGGATATTGATCAATGGATTAAAGCTGATTTAAATTGGGAACTTGTTAGTGCTGATGATGATATGATCGAAATAGTTCCAAATGTGCATATTTTGAATCTCGGATCTGGTCATACACCTGGTTTATTAGGTCTCTTGGTATCACTTCCAAATACTGGTAATATCATCCTCACTTCAGATGCCATAAGCACGGCTGAAAATTATAAAAAGAAGTTTCCTGGTATTATCTACGATTCACAGGGATTTCTAAAATGTGTTGACAAAGTCCAAAAGCTTCAAAAAAAATATAATGCCCAAGTATGGTTTAGCCATGACTTAGAACAGTACAATACATTGGTTAAATCTGATGATGGCTTTTACGACTAATAAAGATAGAAAATGCTCTAGTAAACAAACAACCCCACAAGGGGTTGTTTGTTTACTAGAGCAAGCATAAATTCCTTTTGCAAAATTCTTTTGTAAGTATTATTCTTCAGTGCGACAGAACACCTGTATTTAATTATGTGGTTCAGCAATTTTGCTCTCCTCATAATTCGTATGGAATGGGCCAAAAGAACCATGCACGAAAAAGACACAATTATCAGTTTGACCCTGTACAATTAACCTGTCATGAGCACATCAAATGTGAAAGCCAAAGCAACAATCCTGTTCCTTGAGGATGATCCGGTCATTCGTGACGTGTTGACTGAGTATATGAAGCTGTCCCAATACGAAGTGGTCGGTGTTGCGGACGGTGAGACTGCGCTTGAAATATTGAGTTCGCAGCCAATCGACCTGGCTATTCTGGACATCATGGTGCCGAAAAAGTCCGGACTTGAAGTGCTTTCTCATATCCGTGAGAATAACCTTAATCTTGGCGTGATCATGTTGACTGCTCTGGATGATGAGAGAACCCAACTGGACGCCTTCAATCATCTGGCTGATGATTATGTTATCAAGCCGGTTTCCCCATTGATTTTGATGAAAAGAATTGATACCATCTTGCGCAGAACCAAACCTGATCGATCCGTAGAAAACAACAGTGCCAAACGGCTGGTAGTTCAAAAAGAATCCTATCGGGTATTGTTTGATCAAAATCCGTTGCCTCTTACGATCAGCGAATTTCTGTTATTTCAAACACTCTATGAAAACCCCCAACGCGTGTTCACGCGTGAGAATCTGATCATGGCTATTTTCAATGAGGAATACATTGGCAATGATCGTATCATTGATGCGCATGTAAAGAACATCCGCAAAAAAATTCCGCTGCCATTTATTCGTACGGTCACCGGTGTGGGATATCAGTTCAATGAGGAGTATGACCTGTGAAACTCGCTGGGAAAACGCTGCTATACAGTTTTCTTTTGGCAATTGTCATCATCCTGGTAATAACTGCCTATAATATTTTTCTATTACCTTCCCTGTACGTCTCGTATGCACGCGAACAGAATCGGACTGATTTCATCGACGCCCATCAGGAATATTTAGATACTCGTTCCTACAAAACGATAACAATTCCCAATCCGATCACTGCCATAAGTTTCATTATTCCAAAAAACGGCTATGATATCAAAGTTTCCGGGAAACTTTTCGATGGGGAAGTCAAAATCAACAACCCGATACTTCATCCGGCAATTGATTTATTCCGAAAGATGCTTGAATCCAGCGGTGAGGATGTTGATTTCAAAGATGCTGAGATCAATGGTGAACAGCTGTTTCAGCAGATACTGGATTTAATTTCTCCTGAAGATTCTCCGATTCAATTGGATCTGAAATCAACCAATGTTGGTGATATATACTTGGATGACGATGACGTTCAACACTTCCATCAGGTTTCTGACAAGACCATAGTCATGGAAAATACGGTGAGCGATCAATCCGCCTATTACACAAATTTTTTTGCAATAACGAAGTTAGCAAATGAGACGATCGTCTCTTATCACGCTGTCGTTACACCCACAATTGATGACATCCGGCCGGTGATGGTCAACAGTCTGCCGTTGACGATATTAGTCGTATTTCTGCTGACTTTGCTGTTCTCACAGCTTTTTTCCTACCGCATTATCGCGCCAATTCTCAAACTGACGCAGCAAGCCGAGACCATGCGCAACAGTCCTCGTGGCAAAGCTGCTGCCGTGGAGATCAGCGGGAAGGATGAGATCAGCCAGCTTGCCCACTCCCTGAATGAACTTTACGCCCATCTGCAGCGGAACTATCAGGAACTGGAAGCAGAAAACCTGCGTCAGGAAGTATTTCTTCGTGCTTCTTCCCACGAACTGAAGACCCCGCTGGCGGCGTCCATGCTGCTGGTGAATGGGATGATTGACAAAGTTGGCAAATTCCATGACACTGATCAATACCTGCCGGAAGTACGCGATCAGGTGATGAAAATGCAGTCCATCGTGGATGAAATGCTCAGCTTGAATCGCAGCAGGCAGCAGATTGAGCGCGAAATTGTTATTTTGCAGCCACTGGTACAGGCGATTTTAGATTCAATGCAGGTTCAGATTCTGCAAAAGAATATAAAAGTGTTGACTGAGGGATCAGCGCACGCCAGTGTATACAGCGATGAATCAAGCCTGAAGAAAATACTTGCCAATTTGATTCTGAACGCTGTTGAATATAGCCCTGAAAACAGTGAAATCAAGATTCGTTTTTCGGATAATGGATTTGAAATTCAAAATCCGGGAAAAATTGAAGAATCCCTGTTGCCTCACATCTTCGAACCATTCGTCTCCGGCAGCAGTGAGGAGGAAAATCATGGGCTCGGATTATATGTTTCCAGTTATTATGCCCGTCTGCTCGGCTTCTCACTCACATTGGATAATCCTGGCAATCAGGTAATTACCCGGCTGCTTTTTTCAAACCGCTAAAGCTTCATAGTCCTTCCACGCTTTATTCATCAAAAATTCACATCGGACCTGTACACTTCTCCCCAGAACAAACAAAAAGAGGAGTTTATGATTACGATTCAGGAATTGAAGGTGAAGTATGGTGATAAAGTGGCGCTCACTATTAATGAGCCCATTTTAATTGAGCCAAATGACCGCATCGGAGTGATCGGTTCCAACGGTGCCGGCAAAACCACGCTGGTGAACGCGATCCTTGGTTTGATTCCTTATCACGGTACGATATTGCGAGACGTCCATCCGAGTGAAATGGGTGTACATATGCAGTTCAATGAGTATCCAAGCACGGTTCCAATCTGGATGGTTATGGAAGCGATCCTCAACACAGATCTGAAATCGAATGCTTTGGTCAACGAACTGATCGATTTTTTTGATTTTCGCGAATGTCTGAAAAAACGGTATGGCAAATTGTCTGGCGGTCAGAAGCAGCGCCTGACGCTGATTTTGGTGTTGAGCCAGGATTACAAGATCCTGTTTTTTGATGAAGTGACATCAGGTCTGGACTTTGAAACCCGCCAGCGGTTAATCGACTTACTGGTGAAATGGTACAGCGAGAAGGAGACCACGCTGTGCATGATTTCCCACTATTATCAGGAGCTTTCTGCGCTGGTCGATAAGATTCTGTTACTGGATGAAGGAAATGTAATCGAATACGGTGATCGGCAGGATCTGTTCCGAAAGTATTGCGGCCGCACGATTTTGATTTGTGATAATAACCCGGTCAATCGTCAGTTGATCTCACCTTTCCCAATTCTGAAATCCGCAGAACATATGATTGCTGTCAAATGCATTGATGAGCAGACCGAGGCTGAGGCAGTAAAAGTTTTGCAGGCAGCCAATGTCGATTATATTCGCAGCAGCGATGACATTGAAATCATGTCGATCAATGCCAAAGAACGCTATTACGCCACCCATACCCAAGGAAACTAACATGAAACCAAAGACCCTTTCCCTTAAACTGATACGACTTGAGTTGGTCAGCATCCTCGCCAACTGGTTTATTCCTTTTTTCGGTGTAGTGTTTCCGTTGTTGCTGGGGATCCTGTTGGTGTCCACTGCGCTGAGTGATGTTCCGGAAGCGTTCCTGCCGGAAGCACGCACTGGTCTGATGCTCAGCATCATTCAGATTATCCCGCTGGCAGTGATTCTGCTCGGTCATTCTTCCATCTATTCACAGGAGCTTGAGAACAAGATTCCTTTACGAATGCGTCTTTTCGGATTCCCGGAACATGTTACGCTGATTGCAAAATTAATCGCGGAATTTATGTTCATGACGCTGGCGATCATTCTTTATGTTGTCGTATTTTTCAATGCCTTTGAGCTGATCATTCCTTCATCCAAAGCCATTGTGGTAACAGTTGTAACGCTATATCTGGAGGGGATCATCTGCTTCATGCTGGCACATGGCGTTGCCAATTTTTTCAGAAAATTCGGGCCAACTTATGCGGTGACCATGGTGATCTATTTCGCCCTGATGATGATCGGTGGCATGATGGGCCTTCAATCGAGCCAGCTGCCCGCCAGCCTTCGTTTCATTGCATCGATGCTGCCGTTCACATACGTCAGCCGGGATTTTATTGACATCTGGAAAGGTATCCCTTATTCCTATGCTCCTTTCATCCAGTCATTGATCGTGCTCGGTTCAATTTCCGCAATTGTGCTGGTACTTTCAATCATCTTTCGAAAGAATCGTGCGGTGTAGAGAACATCATTTTCCCGAAAATATTTTCAATCAGACAACTTTTCTTAAATCATCCCCGATAGATGTCGGGGATGGTTTCTTACCCAATCCTGACCGTAATTCTTCCGGGGATTTGTTTGACAACGTGAAATGGATAGAGTATTCTTAAGAGGCGTTCGGGCGGGACCGGCGCGGCGGAAACCAGCGAACCACGTCAGGTCCGAGAGGAAGCAGCGATAAGGTGGTCAATCCGGGCGCCGCCGGCAAACCTGTCCGAGCGCCTTTTTATTCATGACAAAGTGAGTGACCATGCCCGAATCAGAAACCCCTTTATTCTGTAATTACGACAATTCCAATTACCAGCAGGACTTCTGGGGAGAAGGTAAACGCGCCTATGAAGATGCCTCTGAAGCGATTGCGCTGAAAAAACTGTTGCCGGCTCAAGGGAATCTGATGCTTGAGATCGGTGCTGGCGCTGGCAGAAATACACCTCGTTATGAAGGGTATAAACGAATTGTGCTGATGGACTATGCCTTGACGCAGATGCAGCAGGCGCAGGCAGCGCTTGGAAAATCCGAACGATATGTCTACGTCGCCGCGGATGTGTATCACCTGCCGTTCGCAGACAGCCTGTTTGACGGCGGCACAATGATCCGCGTAATTCATCACCTCAGCGAACTGCCCCCGGCATTCAACGAGATCGAGCGCGTGCTGCAAACCAACGCCACCTTTATTCTCGAATATGCCAACAAACGCAATCTCAAAGCAATCTTACGTTACCTGACAGGAAAACAATCCTGGAATCCGATGGATCTCCGCCCTGTTGAATTCGTTAAATTGAACTTTTCCAATCATCCCCAGACGGTCGAACGGGAGCTGACAAAAACGGGATTTTCCATAAAGAAGGTGCTTTCAGTTTCCAATTTGCGAATCAGATCGCTCAAAAATGAGAAGAACCTGGGGTGGATGCTGAAAGTTGAGCGATTCCTGCAGGATTTCGCCGGAGGGCTGCGGCTCAGTCCCAGTATCTTCCTGCAGACTATCCTCACCAGGCAAAAACCGAACGCGCTTCCAACTGAATTCTTCCGCTGCCCCAACTGCAGCAGTTACGAGCTGGTAGAGGAGGCGCTGCTGGTTCACTGCCACGGCTGCGGACGTGATTATCCGATCGTTGATGGCATCTACGACTTCCGCTTGAAATAACTTTAGAATTCTTTTTCCATAAACTGATTTCACCACTCTATCCCTTTCGATTGCAGGAACCTTCGCTTTGATTTCCTGCTAACATCGAAATATATAAAATATTTAGTGTATTTCAACTAATATTTTGTGCTAATATTATTGCGCAGTTATCCTACCTTCAAAGCAATGAAAATTCGTGCTGCAGGAGCCTCATGACCATACATCTCGCTGAATTTGTCACGCTGCTTACGCAAAATGTCTATTTGTTGGTAGTCACGATCTTAACACTCAGCGTTGTCCTCGTGAACGGATGGACAGACGCGCCGAACGCGATTGCTACCTGCATCGGAACACGTTCCATGCAGCCACGTTCTGCAATCATCATGGCAGCCATATTCAATTTTCTGGGAGTGCTGGTGATGACATTAATCAATTCAACCGTTGCCCAAACCATTTATCGCATGGTTGATTTTGGCACAGATGCCCATTCAGCTATTATTGCGCTTTCAGCAGCAATGGTTGCAATTGTCATCTGGGCGACCGCAGCTTCGTTTTTTGGCATTCCGACCAGTGAAAGCCATGCTCTGATCGCGGGACTTTCCGGAGCTGCCATCTCTATTCATAGCAGCCTTTCGGGAATCAACGGCAGCGAATGGATCAAAGTGATATACGGACTTATCCTTTCATCCATCCTTGGCTACGGTTTGGGCTACCTTACTTTCAAGCTGATCGTCTTCCTGTTTCGCGGGATTGACCGCAGAAAAACCCAAGGTTTCTTCCGCAAAGCGCAAGTTTTCGGCAGCGCTTCAATGGCGTTCATGCATGGGGCACAGGACGGGCAAAAATTCATCAGTGTTTTTCTTCTGGGAGCTTTCCTGGCGCAGGGCAAAAGCAATGTCAACGAATTTGTGATCCCGGTCTGGCTGATGATCCTGTGTTCGTTGGGCATGTCGCTCGGCACTTCCATCGGCGGTTACCGGATCATCAAAGCTGTCGGTATGGATATGGTGAAATTGGAACCTTATCAGGGGTTTGCAGCCGATACGGCTGCTTCTGCCTGTTTGTTGGTTTCATCGCTGCTGAGTTTGCCGGTCAGCACAACCCATACCAAGACCACAGCCATTATGGGAGTAGGTGCAGGTAAACGCGTCTCAGCCGTTAATTGGGGGGTTGTCAAGGATATGGTAATGGCATGGGTGCTGACATTTCCCGGGTGCGGGATTATCGGTTATTTCATGGCGAAAATCTTTATCGCTATCTTCTGAATGAAAAAGAAAAGGATTCAAATATGGCAACAAAAAGTGATATTTTCTATTTCAATGGATTTGTTGAACAAGCTGAATTTTCGGTAATGATCGTGGAAAGATTAAGATATATTTTCAATAATTATGAAACCATCAATATTCGCACTTTAATGGATGAAGTTCATTTGCTGGAACATACAGCGGATCTTAAGCACCATCAGATCATGAATCAACTCATCAAAGAATTTATTCCACCCATAGAACGGGAAGATATCGCCTGCCTGACCCAGCGATTGGATGACCTCACGGATTATCTTGAAGACATTCCAATCATGCTCTATACCTATCATGTGAAATCAATTTCGCTGCCAATGATGCAGTTTTTAGAGATTATTGACCAATCGGTCGTCAAGGTAAAAAAGCTGATGGAAGCGTTTATTAACTACCGGAAAGATACAAATATCCACTCCTATATTGTCGATATCAATCGATTGGAAGAAAACGGCGATATTCTCTTTCATGATTTTTTATTTCAACTCTTCGGTGAAGAACATGGGGCAGCGTTTCTCATCGGTCAGAAATCAATTTTTTCGAAGTTTGAACAGATTTTGGATACTGCTGAAGATATCGCGAACGATGTTGCCAATATCATTATGAAAAATTCATAAATTTAAGATTGAATAAATAGCGAAAAACAGGGGATGATCGATCATCCCCTGTTTTACCGGTTTAGAATTTTTCGCTTGAAATTATGCTTACAGTTAAAAATCTTTGAAGGATTCTGGTTCTGATCCGACATCATCAGCATCAGGATCAGCTTCGCCTGAGAAGTTAAGCCTGAGTGTGTAATCATAGCCATAATCAAGCGTTACTTCCCTCATGTCATTATCGAATAAGAGCGTCTCGTAATATCCGTCTTCTCCAAAGGCATCATTTAAACCGAACCACGTTTCGCCAACGCCTGTCTTGATCGTGTAAGTCCCTGCCGGAAGACTGGCGGTTACGGTGGTTCCCTTTCCGAGGAAAAGAGCTGAAACGAGCGTATCGCCACGCATGATCTTGATTAACATCGCCTGACCGTCGTCTTTTCCTACAATTATCTGAAGCGTAGTTCCACTGCTGTAATATGAGGGGTTATGATAAATCTCACCATCAGTCGGCCATTTCTGAACACAGGCTTCCATTCGTGTTTCATAATCGTTCCAACCTGATTGATAAAAAGCCTGGTAAGCGTTGTAGAATTTCCCTTTCATTTCCCACGCGCAGGCTTTCAGATAGGCTTCCTGATCCCAGCTGATCCCCAATTCATCATGGTAAATAATCTCATCTTCGCCTAAATTATCCAGCTTCCGGAAAGCTTGCAAATTGATCAATAACTGCTCAAAAACTGCGTCATCGACATAATCTGTATTATCCATCCCGAAGACACGTTCAACATCCTGTAACGCAGCCAGAGACATGTTATAAAAACCACCAGTCAAAGGAAGGTTTTTCCCAAATTCGTTCAGCAGAGTCTGGACACCGCGGACTGCATCTCCCTGCGATCCGTTTCGAATTGGTTCGTCGGAGCGAAGCATCTCTAATGTTGTTTTATAAATTGGCTCGTTCAGCTCTGCTAACAGGTATTGAATGCCGACAGGTTGTGAATCTTCGATAATTACTGGTTCTTCTTCGACTACTGGAACTTCTTCATCGATTTGCTGGCTTGCTGACCAAAGGAGGGTCTTTCCGCTCATCTTTGCGTTTGAATAATTATCGTTGATGTAGACGTAAATGTTCTCAGGTTCCTTTGAACATTCGAACAAGAATGTCTGAATGTCACTTCCCCCCACGGTAACATTGGATGCATCTACTTGCTTCCCACCACAATCAACAACCATCCATACCGGAATGTACGCTCTGTCATTACGAAATTCAACTATTCCTTTTTTGGTAGCCCAGGGATTATCTCCTATTGAACTGGTACGAACTTCAAGCTGTCCATCGACGATTTCGTGACTGTCATAGCGCGTAGTATAGGTTTTCCCTTCGACCTCAATACTCGCAGTTTCATCGATAGCCTGTGCTGATACTGTGATCATCATCACAAACAACAATGAAAAAAACAGAACTCTTTTCATCATATTCTCCATATTATTATCCTGGTTTTATCAACACGATACTTTGTGTTTTTACTTGAAGTCTGTAAATGTCAGGCTGTAAGACGGATCGCCAAGCTCGGCGCCGTCAAAAGTCAATTTCAGATCAGCCAAAGGAGTCCCTTTGGGAATCAGATAAAACAACGTGGCATCAGAAGCGGAGGTTGATGTAGTTTTCGGTTGAAGGGCATAAATGACTTTTTCGGTTTTCTCTCCAATCGAAAAAGTTGCACTGCTTATCAGCATCTCCAGAACTGCCTGTTTTTGCTTATCAGAATCCGATTCCTTCGGCCCTGAGAAATTGGTAAACTTGGCGTCAAGCACGATACGGATGATGTCATAATCGCTAAAAGCAATTGCAAATCCGCCGGTTTCTGTACCTGCTAATGTGGCTTCGCTGTCAACAGGATAGTACAACATGTTTAGATAGGCTTCCAATGTTTCTACGATCTCTGCAGATTTGACTTTCACACTCACTTTTGAACCTGAACATCCTGCCAGCATCAGAATCAAAAGCACCACTAATAATACATTCTTCCAGTTATGTTTCATTTTCAAATCCTTTCATGAATTTAATCTACTGCTAACGGATAAATTCCGTATATTCCAGACTGTATGCCGGATCGCCCAGCTTGGCGCCATCAAAAGTCAATTTCAGATCGGACAGCGGGGTTCCTTCAGGAATCAGATAGAATAATTTCATTGTGGACGCACTGTTTTTGCCTGTAGTTTTCGGCCAGTATCCCCAAATTTCCTCAACCTTTTTCCCTGCAACTGTGAAAGTAACGCTATCAAGAATCTTTTGATAAATTTCTTTTCTATGTTCATCTGAGCCCGGTTTGAGCGATTCACCAAGCCCTATAAAAGTACAATTCAATTCAACCTGGATTATTTCCCGTTCAGGGAAGGTATATGCCATGCTGTTTGAACCGACTCGAGCGTTGCCTGTTCCCAAGTCGCTTCTCAAGAACACATTTAGACTCGTTATCAATTCTTCAACTACTTTCGCTGAATTAACGGTCACGCTTACGGTAGGTTTCGAACAACCTGAAAACAAGATAACGCTAAGAAACAACAAAAAGACAACCCTGGTTCTTCTTCCCATCTCACACCTCTTGTTCAAAATTGATTGTTACAGTAATACCAGAGAATTTTATCATTATTAGATCAAGAATCAT
>JAAZKE010000116.1 GCA_012799995.1 Chloroflexota bacterium
CTTCGTCATAAAAGCGGGTTGGGGCGATGAAACGGGCAGACTCGCTCACGATCGGCATAAAGATCCCCATTTCTTCCAGTTCCAGATACGGACAGCCTGACTGATCCATGAAATCGATGCGTGCTTCTTCAAACCAGCGAAAATAGTTGGAGTTATGAGTGATTCCCATGCGATCGGTTTCATAGTATTGGACACGTTTTCGGTATGCTTTAATTGGTTTCAACTTTTGTCCTTTCTTGGCATCGTGTTTCGGTGCTATAGTTAATTTCGATAGTAATTGTAGTCCATCACCTCTGGCGGGATTTCAGAAAAACGGAGGAAAAATGATTTACGATCATTTGAAGAATATTGATACGTATCGAAGCCTGGGGCCAGGATTCGATAAAGGGATTGATTTTATCCTTGATAATCACACAAAAGCTCTTGAACCGGGTCGGTATGAGATCGATGGCTCAGTTTATGCCAGGGTGAACGTGTATGAGACGAAAGAGCCCGAAGAAGCCTTCATTGAAGCGCATCACGAATATATTGACTTTCAATTCATGCTTGAGGGGATTGAGGATGTGGTTTGGGCCCCGCTGCACAAGCTGGAGGCGACTGAATCAGAACCGGAGAAGGACTTATATAAATACTGCGGAAATGGTGAGCGCTATCCTTTGGAAGCCGGGTATTTTATGATTTTATTCCCAACCGATGCACACATGCCCAGTCTTACGCGTCACGGCGCCAAACAAACCAACAAAAAGCTGATCCTTAAGATCAAAGTCAATTCCAGCCTGCTGAAATAAAAAAAGAAACCGACTAATCGGTTTCTTTTTGCTGGGGACAAAGGATTCGAACCTCTACATACAAATTCAGAGTCTGCTGTCCTACCATTAGACGAGTCCCCACTGCTTTAAGCGATAAAAGGATACCACAAATCCGGTTGATTCGCAATATCTGCAACCCTCAATCATCAGAAAACCAGCAAAATCGGTCACTTGGGAATGTGACTTTGTCTGCATTAAAAACCTGAAAAGATCACGGTAAAAAGATTGACGTTCCGCTTGCCTGTCCTGAGCCAGCGAAATGACGCATCAGGCGAAAAAGGTGTAGTATAATATCCTACGTTAAAGAAGCCGGCCCATTAGCTCAATTCGGCAGAGCAGTTGACTCTTAATCAACGTGTTCTGGGTTCGAGTCCCAGATGGGTCACTTTTTTATTTAAAGCCACACCTTTCTATCAGATTTTTCTCCTTACCCTTTCAAAGATCATCAATTCATTGCATAATTGCATAGATCTCATTGACCAAATTCTTCCTGGGAGCTGCCTTCATGAATAAACAGCAATTGGCGTCGCGAATCTGGGAATCTGCCAATAAAATGCGTTCCAAAATTGAAGCCAACGAATATAAAGACTATATTCTTGGTTTCATCTTCTATAAATTTCTGTCAGATAAAGAAATCAGGTTTCTTCAGATAAATGGGGCCACGGAAGATGAAATCAAAAGCCTTTCCGAAAAGGACGAGGCATACGTACAGTTTATTCAAAGGAATATTGGCTATTTTATTGCTTACAGTGACCTGTTTTCCACCTGGCTGGCGATGGGGAAAGATTTTGATGTTTCCAACGTGCGTGATGCGCTTTCCGCTTTCAACCGGCTGATTGACAACAACCATAAAAAAGTCTTCACAGGGATATTTGATACGCTGCAGACCGGCTTATCCAAGCTGGGAGAGAGCGCTGCTTCACAAACCAAAGCCATCAGTGACCTACTTCATCTGATTAAAGATATTCCGATGGATGGTCAGCAGGATTATGACGTGCTGGGGTTCATTTATGAATACCTGATTCACAACTTCGCAGCCAATGCGGGCAAAAAAGCCGGCGAGTTTTATACACCGCATGAAGTTTCCCTGCTGATGAGCGAGATCGTCGCCAATTACCTGCGGGATAAGAGGGAAATTCAAATCTTTGATCCAACCAGCGGCTCTGGCAGCCTGCTTATCAACATCGGGCGCAGTGTCGCAAGGTACATCAATGATGAAAACAATATTAAATACTTTGCGCAGGAGCTGAAGCAAAACACCTACAACCTCACGCGCATGAATCTGGTGATGCGCGGCATCCTGCCGGCGAACATCACCACCCGCAACGGCGATACGCTGGACGATGACTGGCCCTATTTCGAAGACGCTGACCCGATCGGCACCTATAATCCGCTGTATTTGGACGCGGTTGTGTCCAATCCGCCCTATTCGCAGCACTGGGATCCCGAAGGCAGAGACACCGATCCGCGCTTTGCGCGCTTTGGCCTGGCGCCTGCGAGTAAGGCGGATTATGCCTTTGTCCTGCATAGCCTCTATCACCTCAAACCGGATGGCATCATGGCGATTGTGCTTCCGCATGGGGTGTTGTTCCGCGGCGGCTCGGAAGGAGCAATCCGTCAGAATCTGATTGAGAATAATCATATCGATGTCATTATCGGCCTGCCCGCCAATATTTTCTTTGGAACCGGCATTCCAACTATCATCATGGTGCTGAAACAGAAAAGGAAGAACACCGATACGCTGATTATCGACGCATCCAAGGGGTTTACCAAGGTCGGTAAAAACAATATCCTGAAAGCTTCTGATATCAAACGAATTACGGACGCGGTCGCTGCGCGTCGGGATGTACCGAAGTTTGCGCGCGTGGTTACGAGAGATGAGATCCGTGCCAACGAATACAATCTCAACATTCCGCGCTATGTGGATTCTGCCGAAGCTGCGGAAAGCTGGGATATCTATGCTTCGATGTTTGGCGGCATCCCCAAAAAAGAAGTTGACGCGCTCGCCGATTACTGGCAGGCCTTCCCGGATTTGAAGAAAGCTTTATTTACCGAAGATTCGAGCGGGCATCTGCGGGTTGCTGCGGGCGAACTCAAGGAGAAGCTCCAGAATCATCCGGATGTTCACGCTTTCACTGAAAAGTATGAAGCAGCTTTAGCCGGATTTGACACCATGCTGTTCACCCGTCTGAGGGAACAGATGACAACGGGGAATATTGCCGCTGAAAAAGAGGCGCTCAGCGGTGAGCTTTTCAAATGCCTTGCGCCGTTGCCGCTGATCGATTCGTACCAGGCTTATCAGTTGTTTGATGATGAATGGAACGTCATTGCCAATGATCTGGAGATGATCCGGACAGAGGGGCTCAAAGCGCTCCGGCAGGTGGATCCCAACATGGTGACCAAGGTGCGAAGCGGCAAAGAGGTTGAAGTGCAGGAGGGCTGGGAGGGCCGTATCCTCCCCTTTGCGCTGGTTCAGGAGACCCTGCTGTGCTCACAGGCGACATCGTTGAAAGAGAAGATCGGACGGCTGATGCAGATCAGCGCTGAACAACAGGAAATATTTGAATCGCTGACCGAGGAAGAAAAGAATGATTTAAGCGAGGTGCTGAACGAAAGCAATACAGCCTTCCTCAAAGGCCCAGTGAATAAGGCAGCCAAAGCGCTGCTGCCCAATCGCGAGGCGTTAGCTTATGACGGTGACAGTCCCGAGGGCAAGCTGCTCGCCATCAGCAGCCTGTTCGAAGAAGAGGACAGCCTGAAGAAGATCGTCAATATTGAAGCGCCCAAATTGCACATGGATACCAAAAAAACGATTGAGAACCTGACCGATGAGCAGGTGCATGATCTGCTGGAACGGAAATGGATTGAACCATTGCGCGCGGGATTGCGGCAGCTGCCGACTGAGGCGCTGAAGGAGCTGGCGACAGGCGTGCAGGCGCTGGCGGACAAATATGAAGTTACCTTTGCGGATCTGGCGCAGGAAATTGCGGAGACCGAAGCCAGCCTTGCCGGGATGTTCGATCAACTTGAGGGCAGCGATGATGATCTGCTGGGGCTGGCGGAACTGAAAAAGCTGTTAGGTGGGGACTGATATGCCGGAGCGTGTAAATGTGCCGGCAATCCGGTTCAGAGGCTTTACTGAAGAGTGGAAGGAATCTAAGTTTGAAGATATTGCATTACGCAGAACTTATATAAGCGCAGATCTCTCATATATGCGCATAGAATACGATGATATAGTTTCCGGAACCGGGGAGTTGAAAACGACTGTATTCGAAAAAATAAGTAATAAAGCTGGCATAGAATTTCACAAGGGCGATGTGCTTTATGGAAAGCTGCGACCTTATCTTCAAAACTGGGTTTTACCATCTTTTTCGGGTCTTGCTGTTGGTGATTTTTGGGTGTTACAACCCCAAGATACCGATAGCGGATTCCTATATAACTTAATTCAGACCTCACAATTTGCCTCATTTGCCAACCAGTCAATCGGTACCAAAATGCCAAGAGCTGACTGGAATTTAATCTCCAAAACTCCTTTTTCACTTCCCAAAAGCATCACTGAACAAGCAAGGATTGGCGCATTTTTTCATAATCTCGACCGTCTCATTACCTTGCAGCAGCGCAAGCTGGCGAAGCTCAAAAATGTAAAAGAAGCCCTGCTTGAAAAAATGTTTCCGCAGGAAGGCGAATCCGTTCCGCAAATTCGCTTTGCCGGATTTAACGGCGCCTGGGAACAAAAAAAGTTCGGGCAAATATTTGATTATCTTTGGAATAATTCCATGTCGAGAGCTGACCTAACATATGAAAAAGAATCGATACAAAACATCCATTATGGAGATGTATTAATTAAATTTCCGGAAATTTTGGATATGGAAAAAGAAGATGTACCATATATCATGAAGAGAATATTAAATGTTAGTAAAAACTCTTTATTAAAAGATGGAGATATTGTTGTTACTGATGCTGCAGAAGATGAGACAGTTGGAAAATGTTGTGAAATGAAGAATATATGTGATCATAAAGTGGTATCTGGTTTGCATACTATTCCTTGTAGGCCAAAAGTTTCTTTTGGCACTGGATATCTTGGCTTTTACATGAATTCCAGCGCGTATCATAATCAATTATTACGGCTAATTCAAGGATCTAAAATTTCTTCTATATCGAAATCAGCATTAGAAAATACGCTCATTAAATATCCTCGTTTGATAGATGAGCAGCTTCAGATAGGAAAATTATTTTGTGATTACAATGCAAGCATAATTCTCCAACAACAAAAAATCGAAAAACTGCAAAACTTCAAGAAAGCCTGTCTGGAGAAGATGTTTGTCTGAGAAAGGTATGTGCCCAGATGCCATTTCGTAACGAAGCCGAATTTGAAGCTGTGCTGATCAACGCGCTGCAGCACAAAGGGTGGGAAAGCCAGGTGCTGCAATACCCCAGCGAAGAAACGCTGCTGGATAACTGGGCGAAAATCCTGTTTGAAAACAACCGCGGTATCGACCGTCTCAATGACGCCCCGCTGACTTCTTCCGAAATGCAGCAGATTATGGAGCAGATCACCGCGCTGCGTACGCCGCTGAAACTGAACGGGTTTATCAATGGCAAGACGGTTTCCATCACCCGTGATAACCCCGCTGATCCGCGTCACCTGGGCAAAGAGGTCAGCCTGAAAATTTATGACCGCCATGAAATTGCAGCCGGGCAGAGCCGCTATCAGATCGCTCAGCAGCCGATTTTCAGTTCCCGATCACGGATGCTCAACCAGCGGCGCGGCGACCTGATGCTGCTGATTAACGGCATGCCGGTGATTCATGTGGAGCTGAAAAGGAGCGGCATTCCGGTCAGTCAGGCATATCACCAGATTGAAAAATATGCTTATGAAGGTGCTTTCAGCGGGATTTTCTCGCTGGTGCAGATCTTCGTTGCGATGGAACCGGAAGAGACGGTTTATTTTGCCAACCCCGGCCCGGATGGGGTTTTTAATCCGGACTTCTACTTCCACTGGGCGGATTTCAATAACAAAACGAAGAATCACTGGAATGATATCGCCACCCTTCTGCTGTCGATTCCGATGGCGCATCAGATGATCGGCTTCTATATGATTCCGGATGATACCGATGGCGTGCTGAAGGTGATGCGCAGTTACCAATACCATGCCGCAAATGCGATTTCTGACCGTGTTGCCAAAATAAAATGGGATCAGGAACATCAGCTCGGGGGGTATGTCTGGCATACGACCGGTTCCGGCAAGACCATGACCAGCTTCAAATCGGCACAGTTGATTGCCAGCTCAAAGGATGCTGACAAGGTGGTCTTCCTGATGGATCGGATAGAGCTCGGGACGCAGTCGCTGCAGGAATACCGTGCCTTTGCCGAGGAGAATGAGGAAGTGCAGGCGACGGAGGACACGGTCATGTTGGTTGCCAGACTGAAAAGCAATAATCCGGCGGACACCCTGATTGTTACCTCCATTCAAAAGATGAGCAACATCAAAGATGAACCCGGCGGCCTCAACAATGCTGATATCAATTTGATTAATTCGAAACGAATCGTGATCATTGTGGATGAGGCGCATCGCTCCACCTTTGGTGAAATGCTGAGTACGATCAAGCATACTTTTTCCAACGCCGTGTTCTTCGGCTTCACGGGTACGCCGATCCATGAAGAAAATCAAATCAGGGGGAATACCACCGCAACCGTGTTTGGGGATGAGCTGCACCGCTACAGCATTGCTGACGGCATCCGCGATGGCAACGTGCTGGGGTTTGATCCTTACAAGGTCTTGACGTACAAAGACGTCGATTTGCGCAGAGCGGTAGCGCTGCAGGAGGCAAGGGCAGCTTCTGAAGAAGAAGCCCTGCGTGACCCTGTCAGGAGAGACAGATATTATCACTTCATGAACAACGTCGGAATGACCGGATCTGTTGATTATGCGGGAACGGTTGTCAAAGGAATTGAAGATTATCTGAGTTCCAGCCAATACAGACGGCCTGAACATCAGGAAATGGTCGTCCAGGACATTCTGGAGAACTGGCTGCGATTGAGCTACGCTTCCAAGTTCCATGCCATTTTTGCGACCAGCAGCATCATGGAGGCAATTACATATTACCGGCTGATCAAGGCTGCGAAACCGGATTTGAAAATCACAGCGCTGTTTGATCCGAATATTGATAACACCGAAGGTTTTGCCTATAAAGAAGATGGGCTGGTGGAAATCCTCAGCGACTATAATGCCCGTTTCGGGCAGGATTTCACGCTGTCTACCCATGCGAAGTTCAAGAAAGACGTTTCCGCGCGGCTGGCTCACAAGCGGCCATATGAACGGATTGACAAAGAGGCTGAAAAGCAGCTGGACCTGTTAATTGTGGTTGATCAGATGCTCACCGGCTTTGATTCGAAATGGGTTAACACGCTGTATCTGGATAAACGGCTTGAGTACGAAAACATTATTCAGGCGTTTTCCCGCACCAATCGTCTGTTTGGTCCGGAAAAACCGTTTGGGACGATTCGCTATTATCGCTTTCCGCACACGATGGAGCAAAACATTGAGAAAGCAGTCAAGCTCTACTCAGGAGATGAACCGCTTGGATTGGTTGTTGACCGGCTTGAGAATAACCTGGAAAAAATGAACCAGACATTCAGCGATATTCGCCGTCTTTTCGTTTCCGCCGGCGTGCCGGATTTTACGCGCCTGCCTGATGATGTGCGCGAGCGCGCTCAGTTTGCCAAACTGTTTCGCCAGTTTAACAGCTATCTGGAAGCGGCAAAGATCCAGGGTTTTGTCTGGAGTGTGAGACGATATGGGTTCACTGATCCAACGCGCCACGTGTCAATGGATTTTAATGAACAGGATTACCTGATCCTGGCGCTGCGCTATAAGGAGCTGTTCTCCGAAGGGGCCGATTTCAATGGTGAAGCTGTTCCATTTGAGATCGACGGGCATTTGATTGCGATCGATACCGGCCGGATTGATTCTGATTACATGGATTCACGCTTTGAAAGGTATCTCAAAGATCTGAATCAGCCGAATGTGGATTCCAAAGAGCTTGAGAATTCCCTGAACGAACTTCATCAGACGTTTGCCAGTCTGTCTCAGGAGCAGCAGAAATATGCCAATTTGTTCCTCCATGACCTGCAAAGGGGCGACGTAAGAATTGAAGAGGGGAAACCATTTACAGAGTACGTTACGGCGTATCAGATCAATGCGAAAAGCGAGCAGATTCGCGGGCTGGTCGCTGCGCTTGGGGTTGATTCCGCCAGACTGGAAGACCTGATGAACGCCGGTCTCAGTGAGACCAATTTAAATGAGTTCGGTAGATTTGATGACCTGAAAGCGACAGCGAATTTAGGGATGGCGAGGGAATATTTTGAAGCAGTCGAAGGGAGACACCTTTCGACTCTTGAATTGAATGTAAAAACTGAAACGCTCTTAAAAGATTTCATATTGCGCGGCGGGTTTGATATTTAAAGCACCATCTGATGGATAAAAAAAAGTCGAACGGTTCAACCGTTCGGCTTTTTCATATACGAAATATTCAGCGCTTTTCGTCGTTTTTGACGTTCGTTCAAGCGGAAAATTTTATTTAAAATCGTCTTCCGTTGTGTACATTACCAGACGATCGTCAGCCTTGCCGCTTTCCAGCCTCTTGAGGCCTTCTCCAACAGCGCTCAACGGAATTAACTCCACTCCGATTTTCAGTTTTCCTTCGCTGATTAATTGGATAACGTCAGCAATGTCCTCTTTTGTTCCGCCCATAGATCCCACAAGTTGAGTTTGGCGAAGAATAAGATCGTTGCCGTTTATAGTAAATTCAGGCGTGTGCATTCCGACCAGAACCACTGTACCTCCCGGTTTTACAGTTTCCATTGCTTCTTTGGTAGTGATTCCTGCGCCGGCGAAGTCAACTATGACATCCAATTGATCGTCTTTAAAGTCCTTTACGTTCGCAGCTACTTTGAAAGCGCCATGTTCCTTTGCTTTTTTCTGTGCAGCTTCTTTTCTGGTAGCCACA
>JAAZKE010000013.1 GCA_012799995.1 Chloroflexota bacterium
TACTAATTCCGTTTTGCTCTTTTTGCTCATCATAGGCTTTCCCTGCACTTTCTAATGTCTCGCATGGTGACTTCCTATTATGAGGCAACGTATTCTCAATAGTGACTTTTAATTTGAGGGAATGCGCCTGTCACAAAGAAATAGAAACCTTTGGTATAATGGGTGTTTGCGTCGGAATGAAGTCCTTTTTTGCGGGTCGTACTGTTGCGCTCAAAAGATCATCTGGCAGCAAGATGGTTTGATTTAGGAGGCAATGTATGACTGATAACATGGAATCGAAGTCCTATTCGAGGATTCCGAACGCCGCTCAGATGCCCGATTTAATTGAAATCCAGCTTGATTCCTTCCGCAGGTTGAAGGATGAAGGAATTGGTGAACTTCTCAGTGAAATTTCACCTATTGAGTCCTTTAACAAAGGGATGAAGCTATATTTCCCGAGCAATGATGCGATTACGGAAGAATGGGGTCTGAAGTTCTGGTTTGGAGAATCAAAACATTCGGTTGAGGAATGCGTTGAACGTGATTTGACCTACTCTCAACCTTTATACGTTACGGTGTTGCTGGCTGGCTCTGAAGTCTCAGAACCGGTAAAACAGGATATTTTCCTGGGTGATTTTCCCGAAATGACCGAGAATGGTACCTTCATCGTCAATGGCACCGAACGTGTGGTTGTTTCCCAGCTGATTCGTTCTCCAGGTGTTTATTTCGAAGCGCCGGTGGATCGCACTACCGGCCATCGCCTTGCGATGGCGAAGCTAATCCCCGACCGCGGCGCCTGGATGGAATTTGAAACGCGCAAGAACGATTATTTGATCCTCAAATTCAACCGCAAGCGCACAGTTCCGATCACTATTTTCCTGCGCGCTTTAGTGGAAGTCAATGATGGAATTCAGGCAGAGTCACCGCTGAAAACCGGCAGTGATGAAGAAATCATGGCATTGTTTGCCGACGTCGATAACAATCCGGATCGGATGTTCATTGCGTCAAGTATCAAACAGGAACCGGAATGGGAAAAAGAATATCCCAATAAAACAATCTCAGAAGCGGCACTGATCGAATTCTTCAAACGGATGCGCCCTGGAGATCCTGCTACGGTTGAAAATGCCAAACAGTTTATGGAAGAGCAGCTGTTCGATCAGCGTCATTATGATCTGGAACGCGTTGGCCGCTACAAATTGAATCAGAAGCTTGATCTGACTGAATTTATCCCCACCAATCATCGCAACGTGACCAAATGGGACATTGTCCGGCTGGTACGCCACCTGATCAAGATCAACAACAATCTGGTGGAAAAGGACGATATCGATCACCTCGGCAATCGCCGCGTAAAAACAGTGGGCGAACTGATCTCCAACAAACTGAGAATCGGTTTGCGCCGCATGGAACGTGTGATTAAAGAGCGTATGTCCATCCGCGATCAGGAACGCGTCTCCCCAGTCAGTCTGGTGAATATTCGACCGGTCGTCGCTGCATTGCGTGAGTTCTTCGGTTCTTCGCAGCTCTCGCAATTCATGGATCAAACCAATCCGCTGGCTGAACTGCGACATAAACGCACGTTGTCTGCGTTAGGTCCTGGCGGGCTGCGCCGTGAACGCGCAGGGTTCGACGTTCGTGACGTTCACCACACCCATTACGGTAGAATTTGTCCGATTGAAACACCGGAAGGCCCGAATATCGGGTTGATCGGTCGTCTGGCAAATTATGCCAAGGTGAATGAGTATGGCTTTATCGAGACACCTTATCGCCGTGTCTACCGAACCCTCCCCAATAATGATCCAAGGCTGGAACATCGTCAGCTGGCTGAAACGTTGACTGATGAAAGCGGCAAGGTGATCGCTGAACAGGGCTCCCGCATCACTAAGAAGATGCTTCCGGCAATTAAAAAGCTGGATCATCCGCTGGTCAGCATTACCCCGTTCGTATCCAATGACGTTGAATATCTTTCAGCCGATGCAGAAGACAAATTCATTATCGCCCAGTCAAACACACACTTGAATGACTATGCAGAATTTGATGAAAAATCCATCGCCAGCCGTCACTACTCCGATTTCACCACCTATCCTCCGGAAGTAATCGATTACATGGACGTTTCTCCGCAGCAAGTGGTTGGTGTAAGTGCTGCGCTGATCCCGTTCCTGGAACACGATGACGCCAACCGCGCGCTGATGGGATCAAACATGCAGGCGCAGGCTGTACCGCTGATCGACCCCGATATTCCACTGGTTTCCACCGGTATGGAACGCTTTGCAGCGATCGACTCCGGTCAGGTGTTGACTGCGAAAGAGGATTGTGAAGTTGTTTCGGTGAGCGCGACAGAAATCGTAACCCGTAATAAGAACGGTACTTTGAACCACCAGCAGCTGCGTAAATATCAACGCTCAAATCAGAGCACCTGTATTGATCAGCAGCCTTCGGTTAAAAAAGGGCAAAAGGTGAAGCGCAATGAGACACTGGCGGATTCTTCTTCAACCGTTGATGGCAAACTCACACTAGGTCAAAACGTCGTAGTTGCTTTTGTGTCCTGGGAGGGCGGCAACTTTGAGGACGCCATCCTGATTTCTGAACGTGTTGTGATGGATGACAAATTTTCATCGGTTCATATTGAGAAATATGAGCTCGAAGCTCGTGACACCAAACTCGGGCCGGAAGAAATCACCCGCGACATCCCGAATGTCGGTGATGACGCTGTTAAAGATCTGGATGAAGACGGTATCATCCGCATTGGCGCCGAAGTTGGCCCCAATGACATTCTGGTTGGCAAGATCACCCCGAAAGGCGAGAAAGAACTGACACCGGAAGAAAGGTTACTACGTGCTATTTTCGGAGAAAAATCACGTGACGTGAAAGACACTTCCCTGAAGATGCCGCATGGCGAGCGTGGAAAAGTTGTTGACGTGAAGGTTTTCAACCGTGACGATCATAACGATATGTCAGCCGGTGTGGAAACAATGGTACGCGTATCGGTTGCCCAGCGTAGAAAACTCACTGCCGGTGACAAAATGGCTGGACGTCATGGTAACAAGGGCGTTGTCTCCCGCGTTGTTCCGATCGAAGATATGCCTTACCTGGAAGACGGAACACCTGTCGACATCATCCTCAACCCGCTCGGCGTCCCTGGACGTATGAATATCGGTCAGGTGCTTGAAGTCCACCTCGGTTGGGCTGCAAAACGGCTCGGCTTCCGTGCAATTACCCCGGTTTTCGACGGTGCGACGGAATATGAAATCGAATCCGAACTGGCACGTGCCTGGATGCTTGATCATGCCTGGAAGGAAATCAGCGACCGTTCCTGGGAATGGCTGCACAGCCTGAAAAATGCTCCGGAAAACATAATTGATGACAACGAAGTCCGTATCATGTACATAGCTCAGTGGCTGGCAGGGAAAGATTACGACTTCTTCCGCATGACGCATGATGAGTTCTATACAAAACATATCGTGTTTGCAGAATGGCTCAACGAACGCGGCTACGACCAGTCGACTATTATCGACTGGGAAAGTGTTGCTCCAAACGCGCCGACTGTACTGCCGAAGGATAAGAACGCCTTAGTCGCCTGCCTGCGAATCTGGATTGAAGAACATGGTGAAAAACCGGTAAACAAACAGGAAATGGACCTACGCGAACAGGCAACGGAAATCAGTCTGCGCACCGGTGATCCGCTACCGATGATTGGCAAGCAATTACTGATGAACGGCAAGTCCGGTGAACCTTTCGATCAACCTGTGACCGTTGGCGTTATGACAATGCTCAAGCTCCATCACCTTGTGGAAGACAAAGTGCATGCGCGTTCAACTGGCCCATACAGCCTCGTGACGCAGCAACCGCTGGGTGGTAAAGCGCAATTCGGTGGCCAGCGCTTCGGTGAAATGGAAGTCTGGGCACTGGAAGCTTATGGCGCTGCCTACACATTGCAGGAAATGCTTACCGTGAAGTCGGATGACATCCAGGGCCGTGTCAGCACCTACGAAGCGATTGTCAAGGGGAAACCGATTCAGGAACCCGGTCTGCCCGCTTCCTTCCGCGTGCTGGTGAAAGAGCTCCAGAGTCTCGGATTGGCAGTTGAAGCCTTCCTGGATAATGGTGAAACGATCCGTTTCGGCAAGGAAGAAGAACGGATGCGTACGCCCAAACTCGAAAGCGGTTTGCTGGAGAGTGGGAAAGAGAAGCCGATCAGTCTCGAAGACCTGATATCGTAAGGGAATTTTGTAGAAAGTGCTGAAGGAGAGCTTATATGAGCTCTCCTTCATTTTTTAAATATATAACCCGCTCGATTTTCGATTACCACATGATGATTATGAATCAGTTTATTCAACATCAATTGAAAGTTTTCGCGGTTATCGATATATATCAGAAAACCTGCATCCGAAGCTTCCCAGCGGTCATATATTTTTTGGGGATCACTTGTCTTCTAAAATCAGAATGAGGCTGACATAGACAAGGTAAAAATTCATCACTCCAAGTAGAAAAGCGGAAATACTTTCAATCCATCCTCCAAGTTTGAAAGTAGAAAATCAATCAAGATTTAGCTTTTTTGTCATATTTTTGATTTGGTATTGTTGACAATCATCGTGACACTTTTATAATTGCATCTATGCTTCTTATGAATGCTTTTTCATTTCGACGACTGATCTTATAAAAACGCCGGAACCAGCGGTATTTTTCAGATTCGTCTTTCAACATGATAAACACCACTGCTCCGGCAGCGGTTTTTTTATTATATACATTATTTCAGGAGAGTAACCATGGCAGAGAAAATTAATAAAATTGTTTTAGCTTATTCAGGCGGTTTGGACACATCAGCGATTATCCCCTGGCTGATTGATACATACCATTGTGAAGTCATTTGTGCCTGCGCTGACGTTGGTCAGGAAGAGGAACTGGATGGATTGGAAGAGCGTGCAAAAGCCAGCGGCGCTTCAAAACTGTACATCAAAGATTTAACGGACGAACTTTGCGAAGAATATATCTGGCCAATGGTTAAATCCGGTGCTATTTATGAAAAGAAATACTATCTGGGTACATCCATTGCCCGGCCGATTGTTGCCAAATGGGTGGTCGAGATCGCGGAAAAAGAAGGTGCGGACGCCATTTCCCATGGTTGCACAGGGAAAGGTAACGATCAGGTACGCTTTGAGAACACCGCGGCTGCCTTGAATCCAAATCTGAAAACCATCGCTCCATGGCGGATCTGGGACTTCACTTCGCGCGAAGATCTGATCAAATACATGGATTCAAAGAAAATTGCTTATCCGGATTCAGCGAAGAACCCAAAACTGTTCAGCCGTGATCGCAACATCTGGCACATTTCACATGAAGGCGGCCCAATCGAAGATATCACCATTGAACCGGACGAATCCTTCTGGGTCTTGACTGTCCCGGTTGAAAAAGCGCCTGATCAGGCTGAATTTGTTGAAATTGAATTCGAAAAGGGCGCTGCTATCGCTGTCAACGGTAAAAAGATGTCTCCAAAGAAGATCGTGCAAACACTCAATAAAA
The DNA here is from genome assembly GCA_012799995.1 of Chloroflexota bacterium. Taxonomy (GTDB): domain Bacteria; phylum Chloroflexota; class Anaerolineae; order Anaerolineales; family Anaerolineaceae; genus Flexilinea. The sequence goes on from JAAZKE010000013.1 coordinate 5,497, forward strand.
TTGGAGGCAAACACGGCATCGGTCGCTGCGACATGGTAGAAAACCGGCTGGTTGGCATGAAATCTCATGGTCTCTATGAAACCCCGGGCGGTACGATTCTGATGTATGCTCACGCTGAATTGGAAGCGATTACGCTTGATAAGGAGTCAATGCACTATAAAGAGGTGGTCGCCAACCGCTATGCCGAATTGATTTATAACGGACAATGGTTTACCCCACTCTGCCATGCGATGAATGCCTTCTTTGAAGATATCAACCAGAATGTCACTGGCACTGTAAAGCTAAAACTGTATAAGGGCAACATCATTCCTGCCGGTAGAACTGCCAGGAACAGCTATTACAGCGAAAAAATTGCCTCATTTGGTGATGTATCCCTCTATGACCATAAGGATGCAACCGGCTTCATCCGTTGCTTCACATTGCCCAATCGCGTGCGCGCAATGTCTCATTCGCAAGAGAAAAAAGACTAAAAGGGTCCCAAATGGGTGAAAAAACACTCTGGTCAGGTGGTCGACTGAGCTCCAATATCGACCAGGTTATGGCAAATCTGAACAATTCGCTGCCCATTGATAAAAGAATGGCTGCTGAGGATATCCTCGGCAGCCTTGCCTGGGCTGAAGCCATTCAGCAGGCAGGCATCTTGAGTATCGAAGAATTGAAGGTAATCCAGGACGGTTTAAAGCAGGTTGCCGACGAAATAGCTTCCGGCTCGATTCAGTTTTTGCCAACGGATGAAGATATTCATTCGGCAGTCGAGCGACGTCTGACCGAACTTGTCGGAGCAACCGGCGGAAAACTGCACACCGGGCGCAGCCGCAACGATCAGGTAGTTACTGATTTTCGTCTATGGGTAAAACACAATTTACCTGTTCTTCAGGATAAAATACGGGATCTGCAGCTGACATTGACGAATCGTGCTGCTACGGAAATGGATTGTATTTTGCCAGGGTACACCCACTTTCAACAGGCGCAGCCGATCCTGTTCAGTCATTGGTTTTTGAGCCACTTTTGGCCATTAGAGAGGGATCACAGCCGCCTGAATAATCTATTGAATCGGGTTGACGAGTGCCCGCTGGGATGCGGAGCTCTGGCTGGTACCACTTTGAAAATCGATCGTGAGATTCTGGCGAAGAATCTTGGTTTCAGCCGTGTCAGTGAAAACTCACTCGATGCAGTCTCTGACCGCGATTTTGTTTGTGATTTTCTCTATGCTGCTTCCATGATTGCCATGCACCTCAGCCGAATGGCTGAAGCGCTGATTCTTTATTCCACGCTTGAGTTTGGCTTTGTAACGCTGTCGGATCGTTTTTCCACCGGTTCCAGTTTGATGCCACAAAAGAAAAACCCGGACTCGCTTGAATTAATCCGTGGGAAGGCTTCTGTCCACCTCGGACAGATGACAACGATGCTGGCGAACCTGAAAGGGCTGCCCTCAGCCTATGACAAAGATTTGCAGGAGGACAAAGCGCTGTTCTTCAGCGCCTTTGATCAGCTCACTATCTCGCTCGAAGTGATGACCGGAGTGATTGAAACGCTGACCGTCAATCAGGAACGTTGTCGGGATGCAATCAATATGATGGCGCTGGCAACCGACGCTGCTGATTATCTGGTCGATCGTGGGATGCCTTTCCGGGAAGCTCATCATTGCATCGGGAAAGCCGTCCTCAAAGCTGAGCAACTCAATCTGCCATTGGAAGCGCTGCCGCTAACCGAATGGCAGGCAATTTCGCCCATGTTTGATAGTTCGATTTTCGATGTTTTCTCATTGGAAAATGCAATTGAAAAAAGAAATGCCATCGGCGGAACATCGAAGCAAATGGTACGCACTCAGTTGGAGAAAGCACAGCAACTTTTGAATAGAAAGTAAGGAATTGTCAGGAAATAAACAGAACCGCTGTTATAGCGGTTCTGTTTATTTCCAATTTTGTGTTTTTTATAGTTTATCCGTTTATTTGGCGTAATCAACCGCACGGGTTTCCCGAATCACTGTCACTTTTATCTGACCCGGATACTGCATCGTCTGCTCAATCTGGCTGGCAATATCCTTGGCAAGGTAGGTGGCAGCAAGATCATCAATCTCATCCGGGGTTACGATGATGCGGATTTCACGCCCTGCCTGAATTGCATACGAATTCTCAACGCCCTTGAAGGAATTTGCAATTTCTTCCAGTGCCTTGAGCCTTTTGATATACAGTTCCAGATCTTCACGCCGTGCGCCAGGTCGGGCACCGGAAATAGCATCAGCCGATTCCACGATAATCGCTTCCAGCGATTCCTGATCCACTTCATGGTGGTGCGACTCAATTATATTGACCGCTTCCTTGCTGACACCGTATCGTTTGGCAAAATCTGCGCCAATTTTGGCATGTGTTCCTTCCGTATTGTGATCCATGGCTTTGCCAAGGTCATGCAGAAGCGCTCCTAACCGCGCAACTTCCACATTAGCGCCAAGCTCAGATGCCAATACGGATGCCAGTCGCGCCACTTCCACTGCATGCGAGAGCTGGTTTTGACCATACGAGGTGCGGAACTTCAGCCGACCCAGCATCTTGATAATTTCCGGGTGCAATCCAACCACGCCAGCGTCAAAAGCCGCCTGTTCGCCAGCCTCAACAATGGTTTTCTGCATCTCTTTCTCTTCGTCATTCAAGACTTTTTCAATGTTTGCCGGGTGAATTCTGCCATCCAGAACCAGTCGTTCCAAAGCTCGTCTGGCAATTTCACGGCGAATCGGGTCAAAACAGGAGATCATCACGGCTTCCGGGGTGTCATCGACGATCACATCGACATTGGAAGCCTGCTCAAACGCACGAATGTTACGACCATTCCGGCCAACGATGCGGCCTTTCATCTCTTCGCTGGGAAGGCTCACTACCGAGGTAGTAATATCACTCACCTGGTCAGAAGCCACGCGCTGAATCGCGGTAGTGATAATTTCACGCGCTTTTTTGTCGCCTTCCGCTCTGGCTTCCTGCTCAATCTGGCGAATAATTCGCGCCATATCGTTGCGCGCGTCTTTCTCCACTGTCGAAATCAACTCCTGACGTGCCTCTTCGGTTGTCATCTGAGCAACTTTCTGCAACTCTTCCAGTTGCTTGGTTGACATTTTTTCGATCTCATTTGCCCGTTTATCAAGCGAGCTCTGGCGCTTATTGAGGTTAGATTCACGTTGCTCCAACTTTTCAATTCTGAGATCAAGCTCGGTCCGACGTTTTTGCAGTCGATCATCTTCCCTGGTAAGCTCACCACGGCGTTTCTTGATCTCAACTTCAGCGTCTTTCAGAATCTGGATCGCTTCACCTTTGGCATCAGATTCGATCTGTTTGGCTTTCTCCCGGCTGAGAGAAAGGATGTTTTCGCTATCTATCTGCTGGGCTCTTACAAAGCGATTATGCAGAAGATGCGAAAAAAGATAAGTTGTTCCACCAATAATCAATAAAATGATGATGACAGCCAATACGACCCACAAGATCGTATTGTTATTTCTGGGTGGTGCCTGCTGCGCCGCAAAAGCTATGCGCAATGCGCCCTCCCCAAAAGAATAAGGTAGTAGTTCCATTTTCAAAGTTCCATTCTATAGTTTAAGAAAGCGATCGTTAATTATGATCATGAAGCGCTTCCCATGCGTAGGCGGCTGCATCTCGTGCGATTTCAGACGGAAAACCATAGGTTCTCAGGTAATTGAGCGTTTTTTGTTGGAACTGGATTTTCTCAAGTTCCAAATGTTTTCTTCCATACCGCATCGCGCAGCTTTTCGCCGCCTCGGACTCTTCAAACTGATCTAACGACTCACTTATGTTCCGATCCGATACCCCTCTCCGTCGCAGTTCATAGACTAACATCCGTTTACTGCGAGGTCGAAAAGAATTCCTGCTTTCGATCCACAACTGAGCAAATTTCTGGTCATTCACCCAGTTAAGTTCATTCAGTTGAGCAACAACTGAATCAATTGCTTCAGGAGAAAAACTGTTTTTCTCCAATCTATTTCTAATTTCGGTTTCTGTTTTCGGTTTATTTCGCAGAAAGTTGGAAGCGACTTTGAAAGCTTCGGCTATCTCTTTTTTCTGGTCGTCAGATGGACTGTTTTTGCATAGCTGCTCATGATCAAGTGCAGCATCGCTGGTTGCTGCCCGTTGATTTTGATCCTTGTAAGCTGAAACATGTTCCTTTTCTCGACCAGTTATCATCAAAAAAAACCGTCAATATTGTTCTTTTGACGGTTTTTCTTTAAATGAAAAAATATTTTCCGCTAAAACACAACACACATAAATTGTTGATATAAGATCCAACTGCTAAATCAGTTTGCTACCGAATCGGTACCGAAGCTCGCTGATGTCAGCGAAAGTATTTTTTTCAGTTTTGTTACTAATTGGCCTGGTCTTTCAGCCAAAACCGTAAAAGAACAGATCCCTTTGTTCTCAATTTTGCACCATTATACCTTACTTTATCAAGATTTACATAAACTGAGCTTGACTAATCAGTTAACTACTCTGAAAAAGCAGTGTGAACCAGCGCAATCGCATCCACCGGAAACTCGCCAATCTGATTTTCTGCCAGCTCAATGGTTACCTTGATTTTCCGTTGTCGCTCATAATACCGATCGGTTGTCCAGCTCCCAATTAAAACCCATTGGGCAGGTTGGTTTTGTGGCGAAGTGTATGTTGACGCTTCTTCACCATTGGTAGTATGTACCAGTGAGTTATCGGTATAAAACTTAACCGAGGCGTTAATCCCTCCCAGTGTAGTTGGCATCCACGCATACAGTTCATATGTACCAATTGGCCAGGGTTGATCCGCTGGGATCGTGATCGTAACTTTTCTGTCGGGATTCATAATCAATCGGTAGCTTCCATCCCAGGATCCGTTGTCAGTTTTATCGATCAGGAAGTCTCCGCCGGTGATCTCCAACCTTTTATCATCCAAAATGTATTTGGTACCATATTGTGGCAACTGATTCAGATGAGTCAGGTCTTCAGACCTTCGCGGCACAATTAATAAGCGGTCAACCGACACGATTGTGTAATTGTCACGTGGCTGCCAGCTGGTTGTCACCATCAGTGGTTCCTGAGAAGGGGTCACATAATACATTCCAATGCTGCGCCAGGTGTCCTGTGATTGAACCGGATCATATTGACTGGTCATATATTCGACATGTTGCGAGCCGGCGATCGGGGAAAGAACCTGCCCAGCCAGGGTCACCGAAAAGTCCAGTGAGCCACCGGAGCTGTACATGGTATCCATCGTATAAATCTCATAAAGACCCTCGCGTAACGGCTGGTCAGTGTACCATCGCACCCAACCTTCCGAATAGGTTGCGAACCAGTTCTCCTGATAGTTGGTTTTCCCCAAATCGGTGGCTATTTTATCCGCGCTCGTCCAGGAAACACTATCCAGGGGCGGGCTGACTTCGGCGTTCCTGTCAACGCTGAGCACTACAACACCATCAGGTGCATCAGGAACAGGGGGACTGATGCTCTCTCCATCCGCTACCCAAAACTCTGAGAGCGGTTGCGGCGTTTCAGTAGGCAAAGCAGTGGGTGTGTTGGTCGCCAGAGGGGTTACACTGGCAGTTGCCTGAATTGTCGCAGTCAACGTTGCTGGTATCGGGGTGGATGTTGGCCAGAAAGTCATCGCATTACGCATGCGAGGTGCAAACAACCAACGCAACCACAAATGCCTTCCCGAATTGATCCTCGAAATTTCTTTTGGGTTTTTTCTTCTTCGGCGGCTCCGGTTGCGGAGGTCTATTAGGGCTCTGAGCATAGGGATAATTAATTGGATATTGGGATTGAGAAAAGCTCCGCGGATCTGGATAGAGTGCTCCCCTGCCGGGATCCCCAGGCACAGGCTGGCGATTTGGCGGTCGTTGACCGGAAGTTGGTTGAAATGGATTGTTCATTCCCATAAGACTCTTTACAGATTTTACCCGAATCGAATTATATAACAGCTGAAACACTTTTTATCCACTCCCATTATAATTTGAAGCATGAACAAACGATTTCCACTCACGATTTATGTCCTGGCAGCAGGATTCGCTTCGGCGCTTGGCCTATATCAACTGATTCCAGTTGAGACAATCACAACGAAAATAGCGCTGGTGATTCTTTTTGCGGGAATTATTTCGGCAGGATTGTGTGCCCTTCTGCTGAAACAATTCATTAAAACAGACAGGAACTATCGCTGGGGATTGCTGATGGCTGGGACCTTTGCAGTCGCGACAGCGCTCGTCTTTTTATTTCACCTCAGTTTGCCCCAAAAAGAACTGCTGTTACAGAATCAAAAGATCACCGTGACGTTGAATGTGTCTTGGAATCCAGCAAATACGGAGCAGCAACCGATCGAATTTCTATCGCTGAACAATGGATACCGTGGATATGCGTTTAACCATTTCCAATTCAGTGACAATTGGGAAAAACGAAAGGATGCGGTAACTCTGGAGAATCCGGAGACACAGGCTATGATTTCTTTTGCTGGAAAAACCGGGAAACAGGTCAGCATGTTTTTCCGCCCAGGTTCCGCCTTAACTGATTTAACTGTGGATTGGGGCGATGGCTCCAGCGAAAAGATTGCTCTACAAAAAAATAAAGACGAATTCAATCCGCACATGATTACGCACGATTACGGTGAAACAGCATACAGCCTCGAAGTGTTGAATTTCATCTTCAATCTGTTGCCAGTGATTTTCATGATCTGGATTCTTTTGTCAATCTATCTGCTGATCCTGATTCTGATTCTCAGGAAACGTGACCGAACATTCAGAACCCTGTTTATCCTGATTTCACTTGCAACGATTGTGATCCGTTTTACCAATTCCTACCATTTTCCTTTGGGTTTTGACGAAGGAACTTATGCCCGGGCAGCAATGCGTTATGGAGAGAAAATTAAATCCTTCCACATTGAGGAAATTCCTCAAGTGGATTACAACCTTGAGCATCCCGCCCTTATCAAACTTGCTTTCGCGCTGCCAATTGCATTTGATGGAAGGGAGTATTTCGATCGATTTGGACTCAATTCTATTAATAATGCCGAGCTGGAGCGGGAAGATTACACAATTTTCACCGCCAGATTAATCAACGCTGTTTTTGCCTTCGCAACCGTACAGGCATTGACGGTTTTAATTCATCCGATTACAGGCTCTCTTTTCATGATCCATTCGCTTGCTGCGGAATATGGTGCGCAGGCAAGATTAGAAGCTTTTCCAATGTTGTTTTCATTTTTAGCGATCTGGTTTTTCCTGCGCTTCCTGAATGCGTACGAGCTGGATCCTAAAACAAAAAAACGTGATTTGTGGGTCGCTGCAATTTTCCTTGGATTGACAGCAGCCTCAAAAATCATCTATTGTCTGGTTGTTTTTGCCATAGCTGCAACCGTCATCGAGCTGGTAGTCAGCAAACGGATTTCTTTGCCGGGCCTGATCATTCCGCTGATACAATTTGGCTTTTTTTCGGTACTGATATTCTTCCTCTTCAACCCGATTCTATGGGTTCAACCTTTGGAACGGTTAAAGAATATGGTGCTTTATCATCAAAGATATCAGGCTAATGCGCGAGACGTTCATCCCTGGTGGCAGCCCATCGTCTGGATCACACGCTCAGTTGTACACCAGACAGAAGGATACGCCCCCAAAAATCCAATCGCCAAAGATCCAAAACAGTTCTTCTTCTCAGCGGATGAACTTATCTTTTTGTTGGGATGTTATGGATTCAGCAGATTTTTCAAGAAGTATCGCACATATGCTTACTTATTCTTCATTGCGATTGGATTTCTGCTGGTTTGGGGCACCAAATGGGAACAATACGCCTGCGTGGTAACGATCCCAATCTGCATTGCTGCCACAATCGGCATTCAGAAACTCGCTTCTCGAATCATACAATACGATTCAAAATGAATCATGCTACAATATCAAAGAAATAAAAAAGTATTTTCTTAAGTATTTTTTATGGAGGATGTATGACAAAAATAACCAAAGAAGCCGCATTGGCTTATCACGAGCTGGACGGAATTCCTGGAAAATTATCGGTCGTTCCAACCAAGCCACTTGAGACTTTTATTGATTTGAGCCTTGCATATTCACCAGGAGTCGCCTTCCCGGTGTTGGAAATCGCCGATGACCCCGCCACCGCTTACCGTTACACCAATAAGGGCAATCTGGTTGCAGTAATTTCCAACGGCACTGCTATTCTCGGGCTGGGCAACCGGGGGCCACTGGCTTCGAAACCGGTGATGGAAGGCAAAGGCGTACTCTTCAAGAAATTCGCGGGCATCGATGTGTTTGATATCGAAGTCGACACCATGGACAAGGAACGTTTCATTGATACCGTAGCTGCTATTGGCAACACCTTCGGTGGTATCAATTTGGAAGATATTAAAGCGCCTGAATGTTTTGAGATTGAACAGCGGTTACAGGAACTCCTTCCTATCCCAGTTTTTCATGACGACCAGCATGGGACCGCGATTATCGTTGGAGCGGGCTTCCTGAACGCGCTGCAAATCACCAATAAGAAGCCATCAGAGACCAAAATTGTCCTAAGCGGTGCCGGTGCTGCAGGAATCTCCTGCGCAAGGCATTTGATCCGACTGGGTGCAAATAAAAACAACATCTTCCTGTGCGATTCAAACGGGTTGGTTTATCATGGCAGAAGTGCCGGAATGACTCCGCAGAAAGAAGAATTCGCCAACGGTGACAAACCGGCGAGTCTGGCAGAAGTTATCAAGGATGCAGATGTATTTTGCGGATTATCCACAGCGGATATCCTCAGCGAGGAAATGGTGAAAACGATGGCAAAGGATCCGTCCATTTTTGCCATGGCGAATCCAAATCCGGAAATCCGATATGAACTGGCAAGAAGCGCACGACCCGATGCGATCATAGCTACCGGTCGGTCAGACTATCCCAACCAGATCAACAATGTTCTGGGCTTCCCCTATATTTTCCGTGGCGCCCTGGACACTCGGGCAACCAGGATCAACGAAGAGATGAAAACGGCTGCTTCATACGCATTGGCGGAATTGACCCACTCGCAGGTTCCGGACTATGTTTTGAAAGCCTATGAACTCGATTCGCTCGAATTCGGCCGCGATTACATTGTTCCCAAGGCATTCGACAAACGCAACATCTGGAAAGTCTCATCAGCCGTGGCAAAAGCTGCCATGGACTCCGGTGTGGCGACTGTCCAACTGGATTTGGAAGAATATCAGAGAAAACTGGGGCGGGCGTAATCAATCCCACCCATTTCAGGCAGGGAGAAAAGGAAGTACAGTGAACAGAAAAAGTCTACATGGTCGAGAAAAAGCACGGCAAATTGTCCTTCCGGGGATCCTGTTGATTCTTTCCATTGTCGGATTTGCTGTCCTGATTGGGTTTCTTGGCAACAAATATCCCATAGCGATGAAAAAAGCTGCGAATTACTTTATCGCAGTTCACTTCTTCTTCCTGTGCCTGATAAACATCGGAGTGTTCTTCCTGCTGATTTACCTGGAATCGCTCGTCAATGACTGGACTAGAATCATACCGGGATACTCTGATCGCGCTAATGATCAGGTTCAGCGCGCAATGCAGAAGGCTGATGAATTTCTTGAAACAATCGTAAAGCCGTTTATCCAATCAGAATCAAAGTGGAACGCATTGAAGAGTGTTCTTTCCAGAAAGGATTTATAGTCAAATGGCACGTATTGAGAAATCAAAACAATGGAAATATAACGAGTTGGCAGCAGGCGCGCTTTTTGGAATGTTGATCGGATTATTGATGGCCTATCTGCAGGTCCGCGATGCTGAAAAGAATCAAAAAGTTGTAACTTATGACATGAGGAGCACAGCAAGATTCGGATTAACTTTGTTTGATCTGATCAAAAAAGCCATCTGATGCAGATTCATCCTTTCCTTCCAATCATTCTGGTAGGAACGCTGCGACAAGATTACATTTTAACCCCCGGTGGAAAAGCAATAAATAATACCCCCGGGGGACATCTTTTTCACACAGCGATGGGATTAATTCACAGCGAACGACAATTTGGGTTAGTAAGTCGAACCGGGCTGGATTTCCCGGAAAACTGGCTCGAAGATTTTAGCGTTCTGGGAATGGACATTCGCGGGATAAAGCAAACTGGCATCTCAATTGATCAGCGGTTTTTTATCCGTCACGATGACTCCGGCAAAAAGTCCACGCTGAATCCGCTGGCACAATATGCAGAAGAAGGATTGCCCTTTCCAAAAAGCCTGTTAGGGTATCAAATACCGGTGCGCAATCCTGACAGCTTTACAGAGCGGAATTCTGAAACCATCATCGCGCGCGACATTCCACATGACTACCTGGAGTCCCCAACTATCCATTTTTGCCCGATGGATTTTCTGACCCATAACCTGATTACTCAAAAGTTCATGCAGGTGGATGGGAAAAAGATCTCAATTCGTTCCGGAAAAGGGTACATGTCACCACGTTTTCTGCCGTTGATGGGATCTATGTTGCAGGGATTGAATGTCTTCTTCACCAGCAAAGCGCAGCTTAAGAATCTCTTCAGCGAGCAAAATGTGGGGAATCTCAGCGATATGGTGTGGAAGGTTGCGGATATGGGCGTTGAATTGATCGTCATTCAGGAGGATGATTTTTCGAATCTTCTCTACATTGCTGCCGGGAAAGAAATCTATAAACTGGAACCGTATCCGGTTTCATTGAAAAACAGAACCGGGATCAAAGATGCCTTTTGCGGTGGTTTTATCGGTAATCTCGCCAAAACTTACCAACCATTGAAGGCATTGGTAGCTGGAACCACGGCGGCCTCTTTCACCATGGAGGCAAATCAACCCTATTACGCCAGCGATACGATCGCAGGGTTGTTTTCTGCACGGGAATCATATATTGCTGATCGGATTGTTCGGTTGAATTGATTGATATCGATTAAAATAGACGCTAAGACGGATTACAAAGGAGGAATAGAATGAAGATCATTAACAGATTTTTTCTGGGGGTAGTGCTGGGAGCAGTAGCTGGGATTGGCGCTGTTGTCCTGTTTGCTCCCGATAAAAGGAATGAGTGGTTTGACGAAATTCATGATAAAACCCAGGATATCCTGGTTGAATTCAATCGTGCTGCAAAAGAATATAAAGAAGAGCTCGAAAACGATCTGGCTGCCCGACAGGCTGGCTAAGCAGGGAAAACCACAACTGACTAATCGATGCGGGATATCGTAATGCGATATCCCGCTTTTGTTCTTGCATAGCGGTTGATCGGACTGAGTGCAAATTCACAAAGCGCATTATTCTCAGTATTAAAATCACACAGGAAGTTCTGAGCCAGTGGAGGGGCCGATCGCACAACCTCGGTACGCGGTGAACTCAGACTGCCTGTTATCGTCACAAGTGAAAACGGCTGTGGTATCGTTCCGGATATTCTTGCGAAACCTTCCGTTCGCCAGCCAGAAGAACCCAATCCGGCGCCATCATAAAATCCAATCGCAGGTATCCTGATCTCATCAATCAAAACACCTTCACCAAGCACTGCCTGATCAGTGATCATTTCGAAACGCAAAGTAATTTCTTTTCCAGCATAAGCGCTCAAATCCACCCGTTCAACGCGCCAGTTCGGAGATCTGCCAGTATAGCCACACCCCAGGTTGAACCCGGAGTCGTTCACCGTGCTGCAACCGGTTGGGGTTAGAACTTCCCAGTGTTGGCTTCCATCGGTTGAAACCAACACGTACAGGTAGTCGAATTCAGGTTCAATATCCTGCCAGATCGCAAATTCCAGCCAAATCTCTCCGTCGGAGTTCTGCAAATCATAGTCATGTTCCATATATGCGATTGAGTTATTGGCTGCAACATTCCACCAGGCGAAATTCCCGCGAAATGGCTTTTCTGAAAGCAGCTGACTGATTGCATCCGCTTCAATTGAAATCTGATATTTGCCGTCAGGGCAGCGGAGCGAATAACCATCAATGCCAAATTGTTCTGCCTCTGCCAGGATTTCAGTCTCCTGACAGGGAAGCGGTTCGGTCGAAAGCGACGCTTTGGCAAATATTGGATTTTCACCTTTGAACCCGACTTCTGGCAATATTACACCCACCCTGGACGCAAGGAGCGCCAACATAAAATTGCCAAAAAGCTCATCACCATCTGCTGGCATACCAGACGGTACCAGTGCAGAAAGTACGGCGTCAATTCCCTGTAACCCGTTGGCAGGCTCTCTCACCAATGCCATAAGTCCTTCAATGCCATACTGATCATAAAAGTACTTCATGAACAGAAACGCACCGCCGTAATGGCCGATTGAAGACCCTTCCAGTGGCCAATATAACAGCGGGATATCAGGTTTGCTCAGGTATTCCCGCTCATAGGCGTCCGAAAGCCGGTTTTCCATCAGAAGCTCCGCCAGCCCTGAAAGCCCTTCATCGATCAATGAATCTTCGTTGGCATCATGTGCGTGATGAATCATGTGTTGAAATTCGTGGGTAAGCGTATTGGTGATTTGCGCCGGATTAGATCTGAGCATAGAAGCATTCAGAAAAAACATTTCCTTCTCGTTGGAAAATGGCATCGTCAGGATCGACTCACTGTCACGAGAGGAGAAATATCCAAGAGTGCCCCTTCCAACCGCTCTCGTAAATACCACATGGATTTTAGGGTCATTATCAATTCCCGGAGAAGCTTCAGACCCAAAATTTTCCACCATTTTGGGGTAGATAAGCTGATCAAATTCAGTGAACGATGACGTGATACTTTGAGAGATCAAACCGGTTTCCCGTGTATCAAGCCAATAAACCACATGATCACCGATAAAAACAATCTTTGCCTGAATTTCCAGCGTTGCCAGCTCACCGGTATTAATCACGTAGAAATTCGAAATTTCCCCAATCTCCCAGCTGGGAACAGCAGACGGGAGCGTTTCAATAACATCAATGCCGTAATAACGTTGCGCGATCTCTTTCCGGTCAGCAATTGCAGGGGAAGCGTTCTCCAAAGATGCTTCGGTGAATTCTGCCAGCACAGATGTGTCCTCCACAGCTTTTACCGGAAAGGACGATAGTAACGCCCAAAAAAGGAAAAGCCCCGGAATAATACGACCGCGCCAAATTCGAAGGCGGTCAGCCATTTGCATATTCATCCGGTGCGTTTTCAGCTACAGAGACAGCTGCGACCATTCCCAATCCGACCCAGAAGTATGGGAGCGCAAAAGTATCGACGCTGAACCCTTCCATCAACATGCCAATCAGGATTAAAATGCCCATCCGCCCAACCGTCTTTTTCAGGCCGGAACGGATGGAAATCACCCGTTGAGCCGTTCCCCAACTGTTCAGCAGCCAAATTACGAAGAGCGAAAATCCGGCCACACCTGTCTCCGCCAGCAGACGGACCCACAGACTTTTGATATTAAGAAGTGTATCGGATCGGAACAACAACCTGCGAACCTCTTCCAACTGCATGGCAAAGGAACTGAGGCGATCCGGAATGTAAAAGCCAGCGTGTCCCAACCCAACCCCAAAGAATGGATAGTCAGTAAATATATCCCAACCTGCGTCCCAATACACCATGCGCGATGCCATTCCCAGTTCTTCCGCCATCACCATCAGAGGTTGATCCCTGCCAGCTAACTGAAGTTGAAACAACTTTGCCATGCGAAAGTCGAGTTTGGTCAGAAACAGCAGGCTCAAAAAAAACAGCAGCATAAAGAATAAGAGTAAAAGAAGGACAATACTTGCCCTTTTCCATGCTGATTTCCCTGAAAGACCAAACTTTCTGTCAAGAATGCCATATCCCCTGGTCAACAACCAATACAGCACCATCAGCCCAAAAGAAAGCAGTCCTATTCGCGACAAGGTCAGGAACAAAACCAGCGAACCAACCAGGAGCAGGATATTCTCAATAGAAAACCTTCCGGGTTTCCTTTTATGAACCGTATATTTCTCAAGGGTAGCGGCGAACCACCAGGGGAGATACAGCAGATTTAATTGATGCGCCAGCCATGACGGCTCGAGGGTGAATCCCACAAATCGTTGGCGGTACAACGATCCAGCTGAAAGGAAGAACTGTATTGAACGCATCCAATGTGGATAAGAATGGCTGGAGTACCAGAAAAAGGCCTGCAACAGCGTCCACCCAAGTACGATTGCGCCGCTGACATTAATCAGACGGAGTGCCTGCTTCAGCAGGGTCTGATCACTTGTACGCAACATCACGGCAAAGTAAAAGCCAAAACCTGCCAGCAGCGTGATGATCGCAGTCAGGCTTTGATAGAGTGCATTATGACTTTTATAATCTGGAATCTGATAAAAAAAAGAAAACAACGTGCAGAGGACAGCCACTATTCCGAAAAGCAGGATTGGAAATGCATTCCCAGGGATTTTTGCCCCGCGCAACAGGACAGGGAGACACCACCCGAACAGCACGATCACCAGCAGAATCCCTGACGGAGCTGCCACCACATCCGATTTGACCAGGCGGACGACCGCAGGCATGGAGGTAATTGGGAGCAGGAGGAAGAACGCTCCCCAAATCCAATCCCAAATTGGAGAATCAGGAACTTTTTTCAACCAGTTAATCATCAGATTCAGGGATGCTTGATTCTTCCAGCTCAGGTTGCGGCAGCACCAGACCTGTCCCCAGGAAGAGCCCAATCACAACGCCAAGCAGTGCATAAAATCCAGTTGGCCGGTCAGCAGCTTCAACCGAGATCCTGCTGAGATCCGGCGGTGCCACTGACAGCGCCGGCGACACTCCCAACGCTCTGGTCTCGGCTTCACTGCGCAATGACACCAGCTCTTCAAATTCAGATTGCAGTTGTTTCGGATCAGTAGGACAGATCGGGTTCGACGGGATAGCGACCGATTCTGACAGACAAGAACTCAACCCCTCCAGAGTCCGGTCATATTGGGTCACCATCAGGGAGGCCTGTTTTGCATCCTGCAAGGCGACTGAAGAAGCCTTTACCCAGGCTGTCATCAAGTCGAAAATTTCCTGCGGATTCTTCGTCTCATCATAATAGCTGAGTATCCAACGATCATAGCTGCGTCTCAGTCTGGCACATGATAGAAAGTCCTGCGTTTCACACCTTCCATTCGTTTTGCATACAGCTTCGATCACAGGGATTGATTTGATTACATCTTCCATCACGCCGCTGATACGATCCGATTCAATATCCGTCAGTGCCCCGGTCATGTGCGTGTCAACAGCAAAGGCGATCTCAGCGCGCCCCTGAACCTTTTCCGGGAGTGCACGACCAAGTGCCGCTCCCGCGATTCCACAGAGAATCATTAAGACGGCAATCACACGCCACTTTTGAATGAAGGCATCATAAACCCGGTTCATTTTCCTGAATTATAAAGTACGAATGGCCGGTTCGCTATATGCCTTCAGATGCGCCATTGCCAATATCCCTGTTGCGAAATATACAGTAAAAAGCGGGGTAATGTATAATTTTCAAAAACAGGCAAAAGGTCGAAAATGAAACAACTGGTTCAAAACATGCGCAATGGGAAAACCGAAATTCGCGAAATTCCGGTGACATCACCTTCGAAAGGGATGGCATTAATCAGGAATGCCTGTTCCCTGGTATCCGCCGGGACGGAACGGTTGGTTGCTGATTTTGCTGAAAAGAATCTGGTTGAAAAAGCAGCATCCCGCCCTGATCTGGTAAAACAGGTAGTTGAAAAAGCCCGTCGCGAAGGGATCATTTCCTCATTGGATGCAGCGTTAAATCGGCTGGATCGCCCGATGTACCCGGGGTATTCTGCCGCTGGTACAATCGTTGAAGTTGGCAATGGCATGACCGGGTTCAGCGTTGGTGACCGCGTTGCCTGCGGAGGGGGAAACTATGCAGTCCACGCTGAATATTGCACTGTTCCCAGGAACCTGATCGTAAAAATCCCTGACAATGTCAGTTTTGAGGAGGCGGGTTTCGCCACGCTCGGTGCCGTCGCTATCCATGGATTTCGCCTCAGCGCCCCCCAATTGAATGAATCCGTTCTGGTAATTGGCCTGGGGTTACTGGGTCTGATGACTGTTCAGATCGCGAAGGCAGCCGGCTGCAGAGTAATGGGGATGGATTTGCGTTCTGACCGGCTGGAAGTCGCCAAAGCGCTTGGGGTTGAGACATCGTCCCGCGAAGAGCTGCTTTCCAAAATACCCGCTTTCACCCGCGGCTATGGTGTAGACCACGTGCTGATTTGCGCTGGCAGCCAGGATAACGACACCATTGAACTGGCAGCGAACGCATGCAGGAACCGCGGCAGCATCGTCGCAATCGGTGCGGTAGGATTGGATTTGCCACGCAGACCTTTTTATGACAAAGAAATTCGCTTCGTCGTTTCGCGCTCTTATGGGCCAGGAAGATATGATCACACCTATGAAGAAGAAGGTGTAGATTATCCGATCGGATACGTGCGTTGGACTGAAAACAGAAATATGGAGAGCTTCCTGGATTTGATTTCCAGTAGAAAGATCAGTCTTGCGCCTTTAATCACCCATGTATTTCCTGTTGAACAGGCACATCTGGCATACAAGTTGATCAAGGGGGAATCAGATCAACAATATCTGGGCGTCTTGATCACCTATCCTCAAGTTGAATCCAGCGAACCGATTCATCAGCCCATTCGCCTTCGTCCCCCAAGCCCGCCACAGCCAATTGTTACAGGTATCATCGGTGCAGGTAATTACGCATCAGCCACTTTCCTGCCGTTGCTCAAACCGAAACCTCAGGATGTCACATTGAAGAGCATTGCATCAAACCGGGGTGCCAGTGCACGCGAGGCGGCTGAAAAATATGGCTTTGAATTAGCCGAGGTGAATTCAGACGCGATCCTTGAAGATCCCGCCATCAACACCGTAGCTATTCTCACCCGTCACGACTTGCATTCCGATCTGGTGATCCGGGCGTTGGGAAACGGCAAACATGTTTATTGTGAAAAACCGATTGCGCTGTCGCTCAAACAGTTACAGCAGGTTTACGCGGTATATCGGGATCACCTGGACCAGGTTCTGATGGTCGGGTTTAATCGTCGCTTTGCTCCGCTTACCACTCAACTGATGGAGCTGCTGGCTGAGGCTGAAGAGCCTGTTGCTATCAACTACACTGTCAATGCCGGCTTCATCCCGGCTTCCCATTGGGTACAGGATCCCGAACAGGGAGGCGGCCGCATTTTAGGCGAAGCCTGCCACATGATCGATCTGGTTTCCTTCATCGCCAGGAGCAGGGCAGTGCAGGTGAGCACTGTCGGGTTGCCGAATTTGGGGGTTTACTCCGACGATAATGTCAACATTCAGCTCAAATTTAAAAACGGCAGCATTGCTTCAATCAATTACCTGGCAAACGGTGAAAAAGCCTATCCGAAAGAAATCCTGAAAGTATTTTGCGCTGGCAGAACGTTGGTTTTGAATGACTTCCGCACGCTTGAGCAATGGTTCAATGGCAGCAAAACCAGCCATCGCAGCGCGATCAAAGCCGATAAGGGTCATCGATTGAGTTGGAATTCGTTTCTCAACGCCATTCGCAAAGGCGGAGAGCTTCCCATCCCGGCAGAAGAGATATTCCAATCCTCTCTGGCGACCATCGCAGCACTGGAATCCCTGAGCAGCAATGAACCGGTGTCAATTCCGGATATTTCAACCTTATTTCAATAATCTCTGATGAAATCGCTGACGCGCGTATTGAAAACTATTCAAACGCTCGGATTCTCTTCAACTGCGGAAGCAGCACGGTACGCCCTGCAGAAGAAGAATCCGAATTTGGATATTCCGCGAAAGCGAATAGCCGAGACAGCTGAATGGTATCAGTTCAAGCCGCTGCCATTGGCCGATGACCGATTATCTTTGAAAGAGATTCTTGAACAAAAGCGACAAAAGGTTTTTTCAGATGCAGCCGAAGTTATGGCAGGCCAGTTTAAACCTTTTTATAGAACGGAATCCTGTCCGATTGATTTGAGTTGTCCCAGCAAGCAGGTCCCATGGCGGAAAATTGAATATCCCGAACAATTTGATCTGAAAGATATCTGGGAATCAGCGCGTTTCTGCTGGGTTGCGCCTTTAATTCAAGCTTATATCTTGCAGCCCGACCCATCTTACGTGGGTGCTTTTTATCAACAATTAAGATCATTTATTGAATTAAATCCGCCCTTCTTTGGAGAAAACTGGCTCTCTGCGCAGGAAGCAGCGATCCGCTTAATCTGGATTTCCATCGGTGCAAGCGTGCTTGCACCGATTCCAGACGATGTGCCAATTGGCAGGATCATCGCGCTGCACGCCGAGCGCATCACCCAAACACGTGCCTATGCGAAAGCGCAACGCAACAATCACTGGCTCAGCGAATCCGCCGGCCTGATCACCGCTGCTGCTGTACTTCCCAACCACCCCGATTCTCCGCGCTGGTACCAACGAGGGTGGAATGATTTCCAGACTGCCCTGAAAGACCAGATTCTCCCTGATGGAGCTTATATTCAGCAAAGCGCAAATTATCATCGGCTGATGCTGCAACTCGCATTATGGGTCGATTTTCTGATCAGGTTGCATGGAACCAGCTGGCCAGAGAAGTTGCGCGAACAGCTGGGTAAATCAGTTGAATGGCTGGCAAAGCTCACCAACGAACAGAATGGACAAGCCTGGAACCTGGGGCACAATGACGGCTCTCTTTTATTTCCGTTCTCTGGTGATTATTCGGATTATCGCCCTACGTTGCAAGCTGCCGCCAGCGTTTTTTCCAGGAAACACCTCTATCCTGAATTCTCTCGAAATGAGTTGAGCGTGTGGTTAAACATCACGCAATCTTCAATAACGGAACCGCTTGAAGACAAACAGACCACATTTCTGGATCTGACCGTCCCTACATTGACACAGGGAACTCACAGCGCAACCATGCGGGTCGCGTCCTTCAAGGGCAGACCCGCCCATGCAGATCAACTCCACGTTTCCATTTGGAACAACGGGCAGTGCCTGGCGCTGGATCCAGGGACGTATCGCTATTCGGCACAAATCCCCTGGAACAACGGCCTGAAATCAGCCTGGGTGCATAACAGCCCTGTCATCAATGGGCAGGAACCGATGGCAGACATCAGCAAATTCCTTTGGGGGGAATGGGATCAGGCGCGCATACTGGACCTCACAGCTGAGTCGGTGACAGCCGAACATTTTGGCTATCAAAAGCTGGGGGTTCGTCATTGTAGAACGCTCAAAAAAAGGGTGGAAGGATGGCAGATAATTGATGATCTGAGCCATGTGAATACAAGCCGGATTACGGAAAATTATTCTGTACAGTTAAACTGGTTGATTCCCAATTTGACGTTTCAAGCCGATTCTGCTTCTTTGTCATTGGAAACCGAACTGTTCAGTCTCCGCTTTGAATCCAGCGGATCATCAGCTGATCTTCAGGTCATCCGTTGCGGAAATATTGTCTATCCGGAAGATGGGTACCTTGCCAACCCCAAATATTCCCTGATGGGCTGGAATTCCCCAACCTATTCGCAGCGAGAACCGGCATTGTCAATCTTGCTGAAAACTGGCAGCACGCTGCCACTGCAGATAATAACAAACTGGAAAATCAACCGATTTGGAGAACATTTGTGAACATCCTTTTGATTCATCAGGCATTTGTGACTACGCAACAAGCTGGCGGAACGAGACATGCCGAGATCGGCAAACTCCTCGCTGAAAAAGACCACCATCTGACCGTAATCACCGGTTCAGTCAGTTATTTAACCGGAACCGAAAAAGAAACGGGTGGGACTTCAACCAATCCCGATGGGATGCGAGTGATTGCAGTCAATGCTGGCAAAGGCACTCATCGCAATGCGATAACGCGGGTGCTGGGTTTCTTCCAATTCATGATTGGGTCTTATCTCAAAGGAGTCAACCTTCCGGATGTTGACATCGTCTGGGGTACCTCGCCCAACCTGTTCCAGACCTATAGCGCATACCGGGTTGCCAAAGCCAAACACGTTCCATTCGTGCTGGAAATTCGTGACCTTTGGCCGGATTTTGCAATCGGAATGGGTGTGCTGAAGAACAGTGTTTTAATCTGGTCTTCGCGGTTATTGGAAAAATTTCTTTACCGAAATGCTGACCGTATCGTAGTCAATTCGCCCGGCTTCATAAAGCACATTCAAAAAGTGAGCGGGAAAACCGCCATGCTGATTCCAAATGGCGCGGACACCGCGATGTTTGATCTGCCTGATCAGGCTGGCGCGACGATTCGCAAAGAGATTGGGCTTAAAGCAGATGAGTTCGTTGTGATGTACACCGGCGCCCACGGACCGGCGAACGATCTTACGACGGTACTGAAAGCAGCTGGGCAGTTGAAATCTCACCCTGAAGTCAAGTTTGTACTGATTGGCAGCGGCAAAGAGAAGAAACGGCTGGTCAGGTATGCCGAAAGCAATTCGCTTTCCAACGTGCTCTTTCTGGACCCGGTTGCAAAATCGAAAATTGGCAACTACATGCAAGCTGCCGATGCCGGGTTGGCGATATTGAAGAATATCCCGATGTTTACCACCACCTATCCAAATAAGGTTTTCGATTTTATGGCTGCTGGAAAACCGGTTCTGTGTCAGATCAATGGCGTCATTCGCGAAGTTGTCGAAGAACATCAGTGCGGCATGTTTGTCAATCCCGGCAGCCCGGAGGCGCTGGCAAGCGCTGTCCTCGAACTGGCAGCTGATCCGGAAAGAGGCAAGCTGATGGGGATTAATGGGAAACGGGCAATTCAGGAGGTCTTCTCGCGCGAAAAAGCCGCTGAGCAGTATGAAGCGCTCTTTCTTGAGCTTCTACACAGTCAGTGAAAGAGACGAATGAGCCAAATACGTGATAGAATAACCAAATTCTACTATTACTTAGAGACCACTTTTTGAAAGATTGAACAACCCAATGGAAGAAAAAGATAACAGACAGGAAAATCCAATCCAATGGTTGGATAAGAACTTACCACAGGCAGGTGAACTTACCAAGGTCGATGCCTGGTGGTGGCTGGTTTTATTGGTTTTTTTGGCAATCCTGGCATTAGTAGTCTTCAAACCAGACCCGTATGCACGAATTTTGAATTTTACCCAGGACGGTATTGTAATCACGATCGTCGTCACCATTTCTTCTTTCGTCCTGACGATGATATTCGGATTGTTCTGCGGATTGGGCAGGGTTTCCAAAAACCGCATCTTATACGGAATCACATCGATCTATGTCGAGATCATCCGTGGTATCCCCTTGCTTGTTCAATTGCTGGTTTGGTATTTTGCATTTCCGGCAATAATCATCCAGTTGGGCACAATTCTGAAAATTGAATCGATGCAGCGTTATCTGGCAAATCCGGTGCTGATGGCAATCATTGGTATATCGGTCTGTTATGCAGCCTACATGGCAGAAATCGTTCGGGCGGGGATCGAATCACTCCCTGCTGGACAGATGGAAGCAGCCCGGTCGCTGGGGATGACCAAAACCCAGACAATGCAGTATGTAATTTTGCCACAGGCTTATCGCATAATCATGCCGGCGATCGGTAATGAATTCATTTCGCTGCTGAAAGATTCCTCACTGGTTTCTGTCGTGGCAGTATCGGATCTGACACGCCGCGGCAGGGAATTCATGTCCACTACCTTCATGCCAATTGAAACCTGGTTGATGGTATCGCTGCTTTATCTGCTGATGACCTTGATCACCACGCGGTTGACAAAAATTATCGAAAACAAAACAAAACTGGTGAAATAATTATGACCGAACCTATCATTCAAATTAAAGACGTTCATAAATACTTCAAAAACAACATTCATGCCCTGCGTGGAGTCTCGCTTGACATTTATCCGGGCGAGGTGATCGTGATTATCGGCCCATCCGGGTCAGGAAAATCAACCCTGTTGCGAAGTATCAACAACCTTGAAGAAATTGATTTCGGAGATATCACCGTGGGCGGTTTATCCGTGAAAGATCACCACGATATCAACAAGTTGCGAATGGAAGTTGGAATGGTGTTCCAGCAGTTCAACCTGTTTCCCCATTTGACCGTTCTCGAAAATATCACCCTGGCACAGCGGATCGTGCGCAAACGCAGCAAAAAAGAATCCTACCAAAATGCAATGCTGTTGTTGGAAAAAGTGGGCATTCCCGAGAAGGCTCACGCATATCCGCTGCAGTTATCTGGTGGTCAGCAACAACGGGTGGCGATAGCGCGTGCACTTGCGATGAACCCGAAAATCATGTTATTCGATGAACCAACCAGCGCGCTTGATCCGGAAATGATCCAGGAAGTGCTCGAAGTCATGATCCAACTCTCCAAAGAGGGGATAACGATGGTTGTGGTTTCGCACGAGATGGGATTTGCGCGAGCCGCAGCGGACCGCACCATCTTAATGGACGAGGGAAAAATCGTTGAAATCGCATCTCATGATGAACTGTTCACCAATCCACAGGAAGAACGCACCAGGCTCTTCCTGAGTAAAATCCTCTAAGACGAAAATCTGAGAACCCAAAGAAAACTAAAGGAAACCAAAGAATGAGTCAATTTGAACGAGCAATCATCCGGGATCTTCCAGACAGCTATACAGAAGGGCTGACTCCCGGAAAATTTGGGATGGCTGATATTGACCTGGCGCGCGAACAGCACCAGAAATACAAAGAAACACTGGAAAAATTAGGGCTCGAAATCATCCGATTACCGAAGGAAAATGCTTTTCCGGACTCCTGTTTTGTCGAAGATCCTGCTATTGTAACCGAACGGGTTGCAATCCTCACCAACCTGGGCGCACCTTCACGAAAAGGCGAAGCGGCGTTGATCCTGCCGATTCTGCAGAAGGTTTACGGCACTCATATCGAGCGCATCGAAGCGCCAGGTACCGTTGAGGGTGGCGACATATGCGAAGCGGGAAATCATTTTTTCATTGGGCTGTCCAAACGTACCAACGAAGAAGGAGCTTACCAACTCGCTAAAATTTTGGAAAAATACGGATATACCAGCAGCATTATCAGCATCCGCAGTTTCCCGAATATTCTCCATCTGAAAACCGGCATTAGCTACCTTGGCAATAAGCTGGTGATTTGTCATTCCCAGATCGCAAACGACTGTGGGCTGGACGATTATCGCAAACTGATCGTTAAGGACGAAGAAGAGTATGCCTCCAATTGCATTCTGGTGAATGGTACCGTGATCATGCCTAAAGGATTCGATGACGCAATTCGTCAGGTGAAGGAAGCCGGTTTCGACGTGATTGAATTGGATATGTCAGAATTTATGAAACAGGACGGCGGTTTAAGCTGTCTGTCGTTGCGCATTCCCAAGCTGGCGTTTTAAAACCGTTGAACATCTACAAAAAAACGACTGCTTTGATAGCAGTCGTTTTCTGTTCAATAAACTTGTCTGTGATTATTCCTCAGGTTCTGCGAAATACTTCTCTACCAGCTTGTCAAATGTGCCGTCTTCTATGATCTTTTCCAGCCCCTCATTAAGCAGATCAACCAGTTCCGGTTGATTTTTGCAAACTGCAAATCCAAGCTCTTCTGATGAATACATATCACCGACAATTTTCAAGCCGCCCAGTGACTTTACCAGACCCTCAGCTAACAGACTGTCAGAGAGAACGCCATCAATCTGACCATTTTTGAGGTCCATGAAAGCCAGATCAACAGAGTCATAACCTTTGTATTTCGAAACGCCCTCCATCTCCCAATCGAAAGCCATAATTGCACCGGTTGTACCCGTTTGCGCACCGATCACTTTACCTTTGAAATCTTCTTTGTTGACCATGGTATTGTTGTCTTCTTTGACTGCCATAACCTGACCAACTTTGATGTAAGGATCGCTGAACAACATTTGTTTCAGGCGCTCTTCCGTGATCGTAATCGCAGAAGCTGCAGCGTCAAACTGGCATTGAGCAATGCCGGGAATCAAGGCATCAAAATTGATGTTGACCATTTCGACTTCAAAGCCCTGGACTTCACCAATAGCCTTTATCAAATCGATATCAAAACCGATGATTTCTTTTGTTTCTTCGTCAACCATTTCAAAAGGAGGCCAAACCGGGTCAGTACCAATTCGGAGTACTCTCACGTCTTCTGCTTTTACTCCACTGTTAAACCACGTGGCTGCAATAATTACCAGAACCAACAATGCGATTATTGTCCATTTTTTCATTTCACTACTCCTTATGAGGATAAATAAGACAAATTTTAACATACGATGAATAAACGCTCGATTTGAGCCACGAATATCTGTGACATCATGGCAATCTCGTGCTGGAACTATGTTTAAGCTTTTTTCGTTTAGTAAAGAACGAATAAGTTCATATGTTAAGATTAAATAAGGACTGGAAGTTGTTTTTGAAAGAAAGGAATAGACGATGAGGAAATACCAAATTGTTTTTATGCTACTTGTCCTTGGCATCGTATTTATCAGTGCCAACCCGGCACCTCAAACACCTCAAGGGTCAACGCCCATGCCAGTGATATCCGTTGATCTGCAGGCATTAAACCAGTACATTGATGCACGAATCAACGAAATTACCGGTCCGATCATCAGTGCCCTTGAGATCAGGATTACCAATCTGGAAGCGACTGTAAATGGACTTGAAGCCCGCATAGCTGAGTTGGAGCGACTGGCTAAAATTCCAACCGCCACTCCTTTACCACTGGGAACGCTGGCGCCCACTATGGAGCCGACGCGCACCCCAAATCCAACCGGTTATGACTGCACCACTGAAGTGCTTAGCCCATATTTCTATGGCGAATTTACGCCCGGCGCAGAGTTCCTGTTCCAGGTTCGGGTCACCAATTCGGGCACGAAAACCTGGGATAAAAATGTGACCATTCAATTCGTAGAGGGGCTTCAGGCTGAGCTGGAATCCCATTATGCATATGCCTTGCCAGTTGCATCGGTTGAGCCGAAGGAATCGTTTGATTTGAGCATAATGATGAAAGCTCCAGTTGAAAAGAAAAATGAGGGAATGTACTATTCAACATATTCCCTGAATGACGGCACCGAAAATTTCTGTGATTTCAGTTACTTTATATACGTTCCGTAAAATTTGAATTAGCGTAAATGAAAAAGTCTCCTGACAGGAGACTTTTTTCGTTAACTGTCCTTGATTAAAGAATGGAACCGACGAAAATCATATTCCCGGCTGCCCACACGATTTTGGTAGGATCCAAAAATCCAAAGGCAGTGGGAGTTTCCCGATTCCCAACACTGGTAAAACGATCCGGTACCAGATTGCGAACCAGATTCATCTTGACGGTGGCATTTAGAATCGATTGTCCGGTAGTGTCCATCATGTACAGCGAATTATCAGGAGACGAATTCATCTGCATCTGAAACAAGTTTCGATTAAGCAGACTGATTGTTTTGGAGCCATCCGCCGATTTCAGCTCATCTACATATGAACACATTGCGATATATCCTGTGTAATCACAGACGATCATGCCTCCGGTTTGACGCAGGATATAAGCATAGTTGGCATACACCATGAAATCTATCGAGTCGTTCAAATTGGGAGAGTTGGATCCAAAGTAGCTTTGAGGAGCGGTTGTAAAGCCTTCTTTGCCGATGTATGCGAATTTCCAGATGGCATTATTTTTGGAATCGAGCACATATAAAACCCGGTCAATCAGATGAATCGCATCCACTCCCAGCCAGCCGATTGGCGGAGTCTCCATTTTATATGCCACTTTGGGATTAATCACCTGACACATCAACACCTGTGCCTGGTTATCGATACCTGCGATCACACGTTCCAGTCCGCTCTCGCTGGGCAGCAGCACAAAGTCCACCAGCTTACCGACCGTGATTATATCGCTTGAATCGGTACTGTCGCGATTGCGGTAGTTCCCCGGCTTACAAGTAAAGGTAGTATCCAACGTTAACCCACTCTGGTTAACATTGAACCGTATAATTTCTCCAGCGTTTTCGTCGAGCGCATAAAGGAATTGTCCGGATGATTCCAAGCGCGTGATTTTCACATTGGATGCCAGCGCTTTTGACAGTGCGAACTGATATTTTATCGGTGTGCCATATTCAAGCTCATCGAGCGAGGTTTGAGCCTGACTGCGCAACTGCTGCGCAGCATCTGAGACTCCATATTGTTCGGCATCATCCAGATATTCAAGCACTTTTTCCCAGGAGATGCGCACCAAAGACGGTTCGGTTTGCTTGAGAGCGATTTCTGCAGTATCAACCGCATTTTGAAGTCCTTCCCGATAGACAGCATCCTTGCTGCGATTATTGTAAAAGATGAACAAAGCAAAGACTACTACAATCGGAATCAGGATGCCAAAGGTCAACCCCAGCAAAACTCTCTTCCAGGAAACCCTTGCTCCTTCTCTGCGTTTTTTCTCCTTCTTTGATTTCGGCGCTTTTACAGAATGTTTTTTACTTCGATCAAATTCTTTTTCTGCCGGAATTTCGGTTTCAATACTTATTCCGTCATCGATAGAAGTCACACCAACAGCCTCTTCCGCTTCGGGAGTCAGTTCAGGTGATTCTCCTTCGATCTCTTCAGACATCGGCTCAATTTGTTCTTCTCCTGCACCCGGTTCCACCAAATCATCCTCTGGTTGAAGCTCCGAGATTTCTTCATCAATCCTGGGAGTTAACCGTTTTTTCGGTTTTATTCCGACCGGGAACGGTTCGAGTGGCAAGCGAACGCGGAATAAGGGTCTGGTTTTCTCATCTTCACTCCTCAACAAATAAGATGGGGAGCTAACCGGGCTGATTGATGAGACTGTCTGTCCCATTCCTGAACCCGGGTGAACTGCCTCGAGACCATCGTTTGTGTCGGATTCCATGTATTCCAGATCGATGGTTGTTGAAATGGGCATTTTATAGCGGTACAGGATTTTCCCCTTGCCTGCTTTGACCTGAATCACCGCCCCCTGCAGGTTGCCATGCACCTGATCCAACAGATAGCGCACTACATTGAGGGGTGATTCAGCGGTCGCATCCAAAATTGCCTTGTTAGTCCACCCTTCCGGCACAAACGGACAAAGCAGGATCAGATCGCCGGCATGAATCTCAACCTGGAAATACCGCACGCCCGAACTCCCCGCTGATACGTCCTGAGATGTCATATCAGAGAAATTATCCACCCGATCTGCATATACGATGGTGGTATTAACTGCACCGGCGTGGGCAACCAACACCGTATTTTCACGAAATACAATCATATTTAATACAATTTTTGGAAGCGATGTGCCGGGATACTGTTGATTCAGATAGGAAGCAAACACGCGCACCGCTGAGCTGATTCCCATTGTGAACGAGCCGCGCGCCTGAAAATATTCGTCAGAAATAATTTTTCCCCAGGTTTCATAATCGGATATCTGAGGATCCCCCTCTACACAGGTCATTAGAATGATTAAAGTATCATTCTGTCGCGCCTTATTTCGTTTCTTTGGCGCGGTATAAATCTTTAATCCTGGCAGATCACCGAGATTTCTGCCATTTACCAGAACCATGGGGAGAATATTTAAATCGTACACAGGCTTACCGATCTGATACCGTAATCTTACGGAAAACAGTGCAATTTTTAAGCCAGCGTCAGCAAGATTGTATTTTTCAGACCGACATTCCTCTCAAATTTGGAACCGGTTTAAAGATGGCTTTGAAAACGTGTATAATCAGAAACAACGCTACTTTGGGAGATAAGCTGAATGTTCTTCGACAATTTTCAATTCCCTATTGAGGGAATCGTCCAAAAACAGGTGCATTTTTCGGACATTAATCATAATTATGCATTTTCCTTCGCCAGCCCTTTTATCTATGAAGAACCGAAGAAATATAAGGATATGAACGCTTTCCTGATTGGAAAGTACAACCCATTCAATCAGAACCTTCAGCCACCTGAAGAAATATATGCTTACTTCATCATCAATCCAAAAAAGCACGATTTCCCAAATAGAAGATTCAACCTCAAACAACAGATGATTGATCTTTACTCTGGAAATGATGAAAAAATCGGCTCAATCGGTGTGCTCTTCCCGAAACACCGCTTTTTTGGTTTCAGCACAAAAATTCCTCACGTCCTTTATAACAGGATTGGAGACCCGGTTGGATTCAGCCTTTACCAACCCAAGCTCAGAAGAAAATCGATTTTCTCGTTCCGCGATATTCCGGAATTCCTGAAGACTGAGATCTCCGATGATGCCATTCTTGAATTGGAACAAAAAGGAGAAATCAAACGACACTTTACTTACGAGTTGATTCAGCGGGAAACGGATTGGCGGAAAAAGCTGGAAACCCTTTTTTCGACAGAGAAAAAAGCCGAAAGCATACTAAATCAGATCATCATGAACCAGAAACCGGAAAGTGAAGAGCAGTTCCTCTTGATGTTGACAGGAATCATTGCATTTTTCTGGACGACAGTAATCGAATATCCGCTCAATGAAAATTGAGTGATACGAAACGATCATTAGCTGGTTCAGTAAAAAAATAGAATAAGGCGGGTAACGACAATTTAACATGCAACGACAAAAAGCAATTCATTTTGATATGACCGAAGGGAATATCATTAAGCAATTGCTTATTTTTTCATGGCCATTGTTGGTCGGAAACATTTTCCAGCAGCTTTATAACACTGTCAACGCGATCATTCTTGGAAATTACATCGGCAGTGAAGCCCTGGCTTCCGTAGGGGTCTTCAACCCTATCAACAACCTTTTACTGGGACTGTTCACCGGCATTTCCACTGGCGCCACTGTTATGGTTTCACAGAGTTTTGGCGCCAAAAATAAGCAGCGACTTAATCAGTCCGTTTTGGTTTCGATCTACTTGAGCATCATTGGCGGTATTCTAATTGGGATTATTGGCGTAATTGTGAGTAAGCCATTGCTGCAACTGATTGGTACGCCGGACGTGATCTTCCCGATGGCGCTCAGTTATGCGCAGATGATGTTCGTTGGAATGATCTCGATGTTCTTTTATAACATCCTGGCCGGGGTTCTGCGCGGCATGGGAGATTCGGTCGTTCCGTTATTGTTTCTGATCTTTTCCAACCTGGTAAATGGTGCGGCTTTGTATTTTTTTGTTGTCGTGCGGGGCGGTGGCATTCGGAGCGCGGCATACAGTACGATTATTGCAGAAGCGACCGCCGGCATCCTGACATTCATTTATTTGATGCGAACGCAGGACAAATATGGGATTTCAATCAAGGGATTGAAGCCTGACTGGTCATACGCAAAAGAATTGTTCCGTATTGGCCTCCCTGCAGGATTACAGACCTCCATCTTTTCCGTTGGATTTATGCTGCAGCAGAATCTGATCAATCAGTTCGGTGAAGTGTTGATCGCTGCTTACACCGTTGTAACCCGGGTGGATCCGTTCGTGACGCTACCATTGAACTCATTTTCGATCGCATTAACCACCTTCGTCGGTCAGAACATCGGTGCGAATAAACTGGAGAGGACCGAAGAAGGAATCAAGAAAACAGTAATATTAAGTCAGATAATTGCTTTTCTCCTGTCTTTAGTTTTATTCATTTTTGGAGATAAAATTCTGGCGCTTTTCTCAAAGGATCTTGCGGTAGTAACAACCGGAACAATGATTCTGCGCACCCTCTCGATCGGTTATGTGCTGGTCAATAATTATTTTGTCTTAAGCGGCGCAGTCCGCGGTGCGGGCGATTCTGTGGCTCCACTAATGGCGAGCATGATCTGTAATGTAGTGATAAGAGTTTCGCTGGCGTATCTCCTGGTTTACTTAACAGGGGATTTCCGCATGATCTTCGTTACGATCGTGATTGCCTGGACGCTGGCAACCATTTTTATGAGCGTTTATTATCGCAAAGGGATGTGGAAGAAGAAAATCCGCGGGCTGATTTAAACAGAAACCTATAAAAAATAGGCGGTACCGCACTTATGGATGAGGGGGTCACCCATAAGCCGTCCGCCTGACCTAATTAAAGTACAACCAAAAATCCTTGTCAAGGGCAGCCATGATTAATCTATACGAACCGTTTGTTGTCCCTCTGAGGAGACTGAAAAAGCATTCATCCCTGAAATATCGCCTCCATAAGCCCTAAGCAGGGAAGTCTGGTAAAATTTTTGGGATTAATATTTGATATAAGAGGAACCTTTGTTCGAACTCCTTTTTTTAGGAACATCCGCATCAGCGCCTTCGATTAAACGCAGCTTGCCATCCTTATTGGTACAGTATGAAGAATTTCGTTACCTCATCGACTGCGGAGAAGGTACGCAACGGCAAATCCTCAGCTCTGGTTGCGGTTTCAAACGGCTGAATAAGATTCTGTTCACACACAGCCATCTTGACCATATTCTCGGGGTAGCCGGACTGCTTTCGACATTGCTGCGCTGGGAAAACCTGGAAGCGATGGATCTGTACGGAGGACGAGATACCATTGCCCGCATCAAGGCTCTGATTTATACCGTAGTACTGCATCCCAACCACGTTCCGGAATTCTTGAGATTCCATCAAATACAACCGGGGGTTCTTTTTGAGGAAGAGGATTTTACGGTTCATGCCTTCCCGGTATTTCACCGTGGTTCGGATTCATTTGGCTTTCGTTTCGAGCGAAAAGATCGCAGACCTTTCCTTCCTGAAAAGGCTGAAGCGTTGGGCATTCCTCCTGGCCCATGGCGTCGTGACCTTTCGAACGGAATGTCAGCCTTGCTCCCCGATGGACGCACCATCTATCCGGATCAGGTGATGGGCGAATTGGTTAAGGGGGAGAAGCTGGTTGTCATCGGTGACAGCGGAGAAATTGAATCGCTCTATTCCGAAGTGGAGGGAGCAGACGCACTGGTGATCGAAGCTACTTATCTCGAGGAAGAAAAAGACCTCGCGCGTCAATATTCGCATCTCACGGCGCGCATGGCAGCGCAGCTTGCAGCTGACTGCAACGTGAAGTCACTCTATTTGACGCATATCTCCCGTCGATATAAAGAGAAAGACATCCTGGCAGAAGCTCAAAGCATCTTTCCAAACACTATAATTGCACGCGATCTCGCCAAATATACGATAAAAACAGGGCAACCTCCAGAATCAGGTTCCTAATCTCATTGCCTTATCAGGATCAAAAAAGGTGCCATTTCTTTGGAATGGCACCTTTTTTATTCAGCTCTAACCCGATTTATTCACCGATAATTTTTGTAGCTTTATCGAGAATTTCCTGAGGGAATGTGTAACCAATCGCTTTGGCGAAATCGAGGTTGACAATTAGATCTGTATCAGTCAGGGATTCAATCGGCATTTCCTCCGGAACAGCTTCGCCCTTTAACACTCTCACTGCCATCTCACCAGTCTGGCGACCGAGTTTGTAATAGTCGAGGCCAATTGTAGCTAAGCCGCCAGCGCTGATCATTTCTGGTGCGCCACAGATTACCGGGATTTTCTTTTCTTCGGCAACTTTCGCCAGGTTCGGCATCGCTGAGGCAATAGTGTTGTCAGTTGGCGCATAGAAAGCATCTACTTTACCGGCCATTGAATTGGCAACCTGTTCAATATCGTTCACAGATGTGATCGTTCCGAAGCGGACTTCCCAACCCAGTTCCAGAGCAATCTCTTCTGCCTGTTTGGCTTGCACTTCGGAGTTTACTTCGGATGAATTGAAGAGAATTCCGAGCGTTTTCACTTCCGGGAACAGCTCTTTCAGCAAGCCTAACTGCTTGTCTATTGGGCCAGCATCGGTCGTGCCGCTGACATTTGTGCCTGGTTTTTCCATAGATTCAGCCAAGCGAGCCATCACGGGATCGGTCACAGCAGTGATCAAAATCGGAATATCGGTTGTGGCAGCAGCGACAGCCTGAGCAGCCGGAGTTGCGATCGCCAGGATCAAATCCACTTTATCTTTTACAAAGCGCTCACTCATCGTAACCAGGTTAGACTGATCAGCCTGTGCGTTTTGGTAGTCAATTTTGATGTTTTTCCCATCTTCGTAACCGGCATCTTTGAGCACGTCAACAAACCCGCGATAGGCATCGTCAAGCGACGCATGTTCCACTAACTGGAGGACACCAATATTGATTACATCCTCCTGCGCAAAGACAGCCTGAGAAACAAGCAAAACTGATAAGACAACAACGATTACAAGCATTTTAGACAAACTTTTCATGACAACACTCCTATATTTATTTAATCAAAAAGACCTCCCGTTTGCAGGAGGTCTTTTACGTTTCGAGATTCTTACAGTAAAAAATCACACTCCGGCAAACCGAGGTGTTTTGCTAAAGAACCCAAAAAAGAAATCGAAACTTTGTAATTTATACATAATTTATTTTTACCATAGCTACAAGATTCCGGTGAACCTTTTCCAAATTCAGTGACAAGGAATTTTTCACTCTGAATCTATTAGTTAGAATTTGTTATTTCTATCAGTGCTCAATTACCGTTGTTGCACGATCCAGCAGATCCTGTGGAACCTCATAACCAATCGCTTTGGCGAAATTGAGATTGATCACAATGTCAGCGTCAGTCAATGATTCGATCGGCATACTTGTAGGCTCAGCTTCACCCTTCAAGATTTTGACCGCCATTTTACCAGTCTGAAAGCCGAGTTTGTAATAGTCAATACCAATGGAGATCAACCCACCTGCTTCCACCATTCCCGGTTCGCCGCACATGATCGGAATTTTCTTCTCCTCAGCAACTTTTACCAGGTTCGGCATAGCAGAGGCAATGGTGTTATCTGTCGGTGCGTAAATCGCCTGAACTCTGCCAACCATCGATAGGGCTACCTGTTCAATATCATTCACGCTGGTGATAGTGCCAAAGCGAACACCCCATCCCATAGTTTTGGCAATTTCTTCAGCCTGTTTCGCCTGAACTTCAGAGTTGACTTCAGACGAATTGTAGATGACGCCTATTGTTTTAATTTCAGGGAACATTTCCTGTAACAACGCCAGTTGTTTGTCGATCGGACCGGCATCCGTGGTTCCGGTTACGTTCATCCCAGGCTTCTCCATCGAATCAGCCAGTTTAGCAGCCACCGGATCAGTCACGGCAGTGATCAGAATCGGAATTTTTGTGGTGGCAGCCGCGATTGCCTGTGCTGCCGGCGTGGCGATTGCCAGAATTAAGTCAACGTCGTCTTTGACAAACCGTTCACTCATTGTCATCAGATTAGCCTGATCTGCCTGTGCGTTCTGGTAGTCCACTTCAATATTTTTTCCGTCTACATAACCATCTTCTGCGAGAGAATCAATGAAACCTTGATAGGCTGCGTCCAATGCTGCGTGTTCAACCAGTTGCAAAATGCCAATTTTGATTACTTTGTCTTGGGCAGCAGTTAAACCTGGGGTGATTGCCATCGCAACGACTATAACCAACAAAAGCATGGAAATCATTTTTTTCATGGAATTTACCTCGACTTTTCTTTCATCGTGTATTGATCTGTTTACGACCCGATGTGCCGGGATGCCAGCTATATTGACAATCACAAACGATTGAATTCCCGCCAACTGGAGTCGAAAAGTTGTTTTTTTATATCATGATTTATTTCGATCCTCAGGAGAATCGAACTTTTGATGACAAATCGATATTTTGTCTTAAATCTCGCAAATCTTCAGTTAAGCAATTGAGCCAAAAAGCCTTGCCAGGTTTTCCATTCCTTCACGGTCAGCCAGTGCGATCACTTCGTCATTTTCAAGAAAAACGGTATCACCATGAGGCGGAACTACCTCTCCATTTCGCAGGATGGCAGCGATGACACTGGTAAGATTCAGAGTCTTCAATTCTTTACCAATCACGGGCGCTCCAGCCGGGATCACTTCCTTGACCAGCGAAAAATCACCTTTTCCAAGTTTGAGCAGTACCATCATATGGCCGGTGGAGATTTCTTCTTCGATCATCATTGCGATCAATGTTGCCTGATCAAGCGCGTAATCGACATGGAAGACTTCATTGAACATCCAGACATACTTGGAATTGTTCACCCGCGCAATTTTTCTACGGACATCGTAATACTCTCCAGCGATATAGCATAACAGCAGGTTAACCTGATCATCATCGCTCATCGCGACCAGCACATCAGCTTCTTTGATGCCAGCGCTTTCCAACACTGCCAAATCCAGCATGTTCCCTTCCACAATTGATTCGGTCTGAATTTCCTTATGGACAAACTGCAAAACTTCAGGTCTGGATTCGATCAGGGTCACATTATGGTTCTGAACGAGCAGTTTTCGTGCTAATTGAGAGGAGGTTCGACCAGCAGATGCAATGATGATATTCATGAGTTCCTCCCGGCATCTTTGTAAAAAGTTGTCAAGTTTTGCAGTCCCTCGTTGGTGGCACTAATGTGAAGAATATCGCCGCCGTAAATCGTCGTCTCATCGGTAAAGTTCACAACCAACCCTTCATGGTTCACTGCAAAGAACAGGCTTTCAGGGATTTGTGCAAGCACGCTGCCTTGAACCGGCGCAGCATCAACAGGAACCTGATAATTGTAGAACCCGATATTGGTAATTTCTGACGGTTTGTCAACCGCCGCAGTAGATTCTTTCAACCACTCTTCAATCCGCAACGCCCCCCAATTGATCAGGGAAATGGTTGGGATATTCATCTGCAAATAGAAAGAGCGATAGGTAGGATCAGTATTTAAAGCGATCAGTGTCCCAACATGGAATACTTCTTTCAGAATTCTTCCCTGAACGATGTTGTTTACATCATTACGCGAGCTGAGAATAACTGCGGTTACCTCTTCAATTTTCGCCCGATGCAGGACTTCGCTGGTCATGGCATCGCCGTTGATCCGTTTTCCACGAAACGATTCCGGTAATGACATAAAATTCTGATAATTCTTATCAATGATAGTGACATCATAGCCGGACTTATTCAATGCCAGCGCAATGTTTTTTCCAAAACTGCCACATCCAATCACTAAAACAGACATAAGGGGCTCATTTCTCCACTTTTAATTTTCGAGTTCATCCACATCATACGGGACTTCAGTAATTACAACATTCGGGTAAAAAATCAATGCTTTTCGCAGTGTGTTTGCTGCTCTTTCATGCAGGATCGAAATTGCAGGATCCTTGCTGATAAACTGCGGAACAATAATCGTCAGAGCTTCATTGCTGTTCATTCGTTTCGTGAGCGGGTCAATGTAACTGACAAGCGGTGGAATCAGGTTTCGATAGGGCGACTGCAACACCACCAGTCGATAGCCATCTCCCCATTGTTCCCAGGCCTTTTCAATCTTCTCAGCCTCCTCGGGATCGGTTGCGACATGAACCGCTGTGATGTCGTCAGAAATGGTACGGGCGTAACGGTACCCTTTCATTGTTCCCTGATGAACGCCACTCAATAGAAGAATTACACGGTTACTGTTGATCTGGAAGTTCCCTTTTTCTCCGTCTTTCAGGGAGAGATGCGAAGCAACTTTTCTATAGTGTCGGTGGATCATAGAGAACAGCATAACCAACATTGGGGTGAGAATCAAAACAAACCACGCTCCGCTGGTAAATTTTGTTATCCCGAAGATCAACGAAATAATCAGCGTTAAGAAGGCGCCCAGCCCATTGGTCAACATTTTCGCGAACCAGTGTCGATCATGTTTGAGAACAGAAATATGAGTGTGAATCTGCTCCCCTTCTTTTAACTTTCCGGATTTATGCCAGCGTTTCGCCATGCCGAACTGCGATAACGTAAACGACACAAAGACGCCGACTGCATAAAGCGGGATCAAGCGGTTTACGCTTGCCTGAAAAATAAAAATCAACAGGATCGCCATAGCTGCAAGAAAGACAATACCATTTGAGAAAACCAACCGCGAACCGCGGGCAGAAAACCGGCGTGGCAGAAATCCATCTTGAGCCAACAACGCACTTAAGCGCGGGTAATCGGCGAAAGCTGTGTTCGCAGCCATGATCAAAATCACCATTGTTGAAGCCACGGTAACCAAATAGATGATGTTTCGTGAGTGGAAAACTGTGCGAGCCACCTGAGAGATATTTGTTTCCAGTTCTGAAGGGATAACGCCCGTTTTATAGGTCAAGAAGGAAACCCCCAACAACAGCGTCCCCAGGATGAAGGACATGATAATCAGCGTTTGACCGGCATTTTTCGCACGAGGTTCTTTGAACGCCATAATCCCGTTGGAAATCGCTTCAACGCCTGTCAAAGCGGTTGTACCGCTGGCAAACGCTTTCAAAATCAGGAAAGTAGTAATGGGTGCATACGGTAATTGCGCTTCCAGCTCCGGTGGGTCAATCACCGTCCCGAGAGTTCCAGTTATGTACTGGAACATTCCATAGACCACCATCAAACCCATCATCACCAGGAAAATATAGGTTGGCACCGCAAAGGTAATACCGGACTCTTTCACACCCCGCAGATTGATCAACATCACCAATAACACGAATGAGATTGCGAGTATAACCCGATGGGGATACAGTTCCGGGAAAACCGAGGTAAATTGAGCTACACCGGAAGAGATTGAAACTGCAACTGTCAAAATATAATCAGTCAGCAGCGCTGCTGCAGCAGCCATCGCCGGATACTCACCCAAATTGTCACGCGAAACAATATACGCGCCGCCACCGGTTGGATAGGCATGAATAGTCTGTTCATAAGAAAGCGTCAGAATGATGAGCAAAATCACAATGCTGATCGTCAGCGGCATCACATATCTAAATGCAGACGTACCCGCAACTGCCAGGATCAACATCATTTCCTGCGTGCTATATGCCATCGATGACAAAGCATCAGAGGCAAAAACTGCCAGCCCAATCCCTTTGCCAATGGTCTGATGTGCCATATCCGCTGTTTGAAGTGGTTTCCCAAACAGGATGCTACTGATTGTTCTGCCCGGTTTGTAATCGGATTTTTTATGAAATACGGTCGTTCTT
This sequence comes from Chloroflexota bacterium, assembly GCA_012799995.1. Taxonomy (GTDB): domain Bacteria; phylum Chloroflexota; class Anaerolineae; order Anaerolineales; family Anaerolineaceae; genus Flexilinea. Next base: position 42,242 of record JAAZKE010000013.1, read on the forward strand.
TCGTTGCCGTCTAAGGATTTCATCTATCTTCTATTCACTCCAAAGGTCCATCTAAACACTATTTATATTTCTATTTAACACGATTTCGAATTATACGCTTTTTTTGTCTGGACAGAACATCGCAACCCTCAAATGGGGAGTATATCATCGACCATTTCTTCAAATGATTGATATCGATCTGCTGGCTCCAGTGCCAATGCTTTCATTATCGCTTTATCGACGTGAAGTGGAACTGAGAAACCAATCTCGAGGGGCGAACGCAGGGTATCAAACTGAGCGCGAAGGATGGCTTCCTCGGGAAGTTGTCCGGTTAATGCGCGGTAAAAAACTGCACCCATCTGATAAATATCGGTCCAGTTCCCCTGCACTGAAAAGTCGCGATATTGCTCGATAGGTGCGTAACCTGGTTTAATCGTAAACAATTTGCCAACCATTTCGCTGTTCCAGGCGAAACGTGCCGACCCAAAGTCCAGAATTACCGGCACGTTATCAGCACTAATAAAAATGTTGTCGGGAGAAATGTCACGATGAAGCAACCCAGCCTGATGCACCAGTCCCAAAGCGGGCAGCAGTGGCATCAACAAATCCATCAGCTTCTGATAACTGATCCTGCCACCGTTTTGGTGAAGGACCTCTTTGAACGAGCTGCCTGAAATATATTCCATCAAGAAATAGGCAGTCTTATTCTCGAAGAAATAATCAAGAATCCTGACGATATTGGGATGAGTGTTGAACTCCATCAGAATTTTCACTTCATCAAAAAAAGCTTCCAGGCCGCCAATTACAGCATCATGCTTTTGCTCTGAAGCAAGCTCCATATCCTTCTCCACTCGTTGGACATAATATGCCGGGAAGTATTCCTTAATTGCAACACGGTTTCCGGTATCCTGATCTAAACATAGATATGTGATCCCGAATGCTCCCTGTCCCAGCGTCTTTCCTATCCGATAGCGATTATTCAGAATCGTTCCCGGCGGCAACTGCTGAGCGAGGAACTGCGTCTTTCCAAACCTGCCACATTCTGGGCAGTTACCGTTCTGGTCAATTGGGCTAAAACAGGAAGGACAAAAAATGGTCATGAGAGGATTGATTCAAAGAAAACATTCAATTTACGATCGGTCCGGTTGACATTAATAGCCAGATAAACCAGATTACCATCAAAATCAGCAGTGCTCCAACAACCCACAAAACCCATGAAGGCAAATCCTCTTGTTGATCAGGTTCTGGATCCGCATTCACAGGGGTTGGAGCAAGCGGGACTTCGACTGACGTTGGCGTCATCGGAGTATATTGCGGTATTGGCGAAATCGAATCCGGCAACGTCAGCACACAAATGAAATCGGAGACAGTTCGAAAACGAAACATAATCTGAGGGGACATCGCCCGCATAATGGCATAGTCAGCATTTTTTGGCAGCTGGCAGCCCAATTGCAGTGGGCTTTGCAACTCATCATGAAGTGAGCGTGTCGGAGCATCCAGCGGCACCCTGCCGGTCAATGTCCGGTAAAAAGTAGCGCCCAGCGCATAAACGTCCGTCCAAGGGCCCTGTGTTGACTGGCTGGCATATTGCTCCATTGGTGCATAGCCCGGTTTTACAATTGTACGAACGCTTTGCGTTTCCTGGAAAACGTGGAATCGGGCCGCACCAAAATCCATCAGTTTGGTTTGCCCATTTTGAGTGACAAAGATATTATCCGGTGCAATGTCGCGATGTAACATTCCTTCACGATGCACAGCTTCCAAAGCCTGAGCAACTGGTAACAGCAGGTTGAGCGTCTCCTGAAAATCCAGTTTACCCCCGCGGGAGGTAAGATAATCCTTCAATGTCTGCCCTTCAACAAATTCCATCACAAAATAACCGGTGCCATTCTCAAAGAAAAAAGAATGAACATTAACGATGTTCGGGAGACTGCCAAGCTTCGAGAGAATCTGGGCTTCTTTATTAAAAGAATCCAGCCCACGGTTGAAAGATGCCTGATGTTCATTCGAAGTCGCCTGCAGCATTCCATCCTGCCGCACAACCATCCCGGCAGGGAAATACTCTTTTACTGCAACCCTTCGTTTCCCGACCAGATCATATCCCAGGTAAGTGATTCCAAAACCACCCTGCCCCAGTACGCGCCCGATCATCACCCCTTCATGGAGAATGGTACCGGGCGGTAATTGCTGCGGTTTGACTTCCATTCCATAATTGTCAAACCCACAATTCGGACAGGGATTTTGTCCATCAATTCCCGCGAAACAATTGAAACAGGTGCCTGCGTTTAAAGAGACCGCATTCAACGAGAGACCTCGATCAAAGAATTATTTTGAGGAAAAAAGCGCTTCATCGGTGGGTTTATTCTAACATTTCCAAACTGGAATATGAGGATTCAGTCAAGCAGACCCTGAAAGAAGAGGGGTATTAATTTTTTATACTTAGAAGAGACAATATAAAGTACATCTGTTTTATAATAATATATAGAGAAAAATATGTCATTATGAATTGCAAAGGAAGATAACCATGGAATCCATTATTGAATTTGTATACGCACGAGAGATTTTAGATAGTCGAGGCAACCCGACCGTTGAGGTAGAAGTTTCATTGACCGATGGCAGCTTAGGCCGAGCCGCGGTTCCCTCCGGTGCATCAACCGGTATTCATGAAGCTCTCGAATTACGTGACGGCGATAAAAAACGCTACAACGGTAAAGGCACCGAAAAAGCAGTTGAGAATGTTAACGACATCATCGCTGATGAACTGATCGGTATGGACGCCTCCAACCAGATGGAAATCGACTACACCATGATCGATCTGGATGGCACTCCAAACAAATCCAAACTCGGCGCCAATGCCACACTGGGAACTTCACTGGCAGTTGCCAAAGCAGCAGCCATTTCCCTTGATCTGCCGTTGTATCGCTACATTGGCGGCGTATATGCTCACGTCTTACCGGTTCCGATGCTGAACATCCTCAATGGCGGCGCTCATACTGGCTGGCAGTCAACTGACGCACAAGAATTTATGGTAATGCCATTTGGCGCCGAATCCTTCCGCGAAGGTCTGCGCTGGGGCACCGAAATTTACCACTCCCTGAAATCCGTTCTGAAGACCCGTGGTTACGGGACATTGGTTGGTGATGAAGGCGGTTACGCACCGGCATTGAAAGCGAACGTGGAAGCTGTTGAGGTAATTCTGGAAGCAATTGAAAAAGCTGGCTTCAAAGCCGGCGTTGACGTTGCTATTGCGCTGGATCCCGCTGCATCAGAACTTTATGATGAAGAAACCAAGAAATACAACCTTCGCAAAGAAGGCAAGAAACTGTCCAGCGAAGAAATGGTCGGTTTCTGGAAGTCCTGGGTTGATCAATTCCCGATCGTTTCGATTGAAGATGGCCTGGCACAGGATGACTGGGAAGGTTGGAAGATGCTGGTTCAGGAAATTGGCGACCGTGTTCAAATCGTTGGCGATGACCTGCTTGTCACCAATCCTGAGAGAGTTCGCCGTGGGATCAAAGAAAATGCCGCCAACGCCCTGTTGGTGAAATTGAATCAGATCGGCACACTGACTGAGACCATTGAAGCGGTAGAAACCTGCCATCGCAACGGCTGGCGTGCAGTTACCTCACATCGCTCGGGCGAAACCGAGGACAGCACAATCGCTGACCTGGCAGTTGGGCTTAACATGGGTCAGATCAAGACCGGTGCACCAGCCCGCTCCGATCGTGTTGCGAAATACAATCAGCTGCTCCGGATTGAGGATGAACTGGGAGATTCCGCAGTGTATGCCGGCTGGGCTGCATTGAAATCCCGCCAATAATTCTTCTGTAAACTTACCAAAACGGGCTGAAATATTCAGCCCGTTTTTACTTTAAATCCGCTTCATAAAGGGATAAAGATCATACAGACCGGTTATGACTCCCGGGTTTGGTAGAATATGGGATGATGTGAATGTCAATAACCTGTCTGAAAAGGGAAAAAACGCAATGATACCCTCTCCTCAAAAACTATCGGAATGTCTGGCAGTCCTCCCAGCCATCCAATCAATTTCCGGCAACGACCAGGAGGTATTTTATTCCGGAATCAGTTTTGACTCCAGAACCATCAAGCCGGGGGATATCTATGTAGCCTTGAGAGGTATTAATACCGACGGGCACCAATATATCAAGACTGCCATTCAAAACGGTGCCAGCGCAGTCATCGGAGAGGAGCCGTTTCCCGACCCATTTACCGTTCCCTACATTCGAGTTGCTGATTCCCGTGAGGCGATGGGGTACGCAGCCGCAGCGCTATATCGCTTTCCCAGCAAGGAACTGGTGATAATCGGCGTCACTGGAACCGATGGAAAAACAACCACCTCCACTCTTATTTACGAGATTCTTCGCCAGCAGGGTTTAAAAACCGGCTTAATCTCCACCGTTTCCGCGGTAATCGATGAGCAGGAAATTGATACCGGGTTTCATGTGACGACGCCGGAGAGCCCGGACATCCAGAAATATCTCGCGATGATGAAAGAAGCCGGCGTCACGCATGTGATTTGCGAAACTACCTCGCACGGACTGGCACAGAAACGCGTTGCTGCGATCCATTTTGACATCGCCGTTTTGACGAATATCACCCATGAGCACATTGATTATCACAAAACGTCAGAGGCATACTTTGCAGCCAAATCCAGCCTGTTTGAAATGCTTGGAAAAGGAACGCAGACGATCAGCCCGCTGGCAATTCTGAATTACGATAATCCCGAATCCTATAACTTTGTCAGAGAGCGCATCAGCGTTCCGTATATCAGCTATTCAGCCTCCGGAGAAGACGAGATACCGGTATGCAGCCTGATAAAAATGGAAACCGATTCTCACGGCATGCGAGCGGACGTGAAACTAAAGCTGCCTGGAAATCATGAACCTTTCCAGATGATCAGGATTGAGACTTCTCTGATCGGGTCCTATAACCTTTCCAATATCCTTGCAGCGGTAACAGCCACCGTATTTGGACTGGGAATCTCCCCGCAAGTGGCTGCTCAGGGTGTTCACAACATGAAAAGCATCCCTGGTAGAATGCAGCTGATTGACTGCGGACAGAATTTCACTGCGATCGTCGATTTCGCGCATACACCGAATGCTCTGTCAGTCGCGCTGGACTCTGCCCGTGAACTGCTACCTGCTAAATCCCAGGGGCGCGTGATTGCGGTCTACGGATCAGCAGGATTGCGTGACCGCCAAAAACGCAGAATGATGCCTGCGATCTCAGCTGAAAAAGCAGACATCACCATCATCACAGCCGAAGACCCCCGCACAGAATCGCTGGATGCTATTTTGAAAGAAATGGCGGATGAAGCCATCCTTTATGGTGCACGCATGGGAGAAACGCTTTTCACGATTCCCGACCGCGGCGATGCTATTCGCTTTGCCCTTTCGCTGGCAACACCTGACGATCTGGTGATCTCCTGTGGCAAAGGTCACGAGCAATCAATGTGTTTTGGGGAAAAAGAATATCTCTGGGATGATCGCACTGCCATGAGGGCAGCCCTTTGCGAGTTGTTGCAAATCCCCGGTCCGGAAATGCCTTACCTGCCTACCGCCAAAAAGAAAAACTGAACCCCAAAGGAACGCTCACAAAAGGAATCTGATATCGGATTCCTTTTCTTTTCTTAATTATGGAAAGCAAGCTTGACATTCCAAGCAATCCGTTATATATTAAATGTAAAGCGTGCTTTACATTACAGAAAGGAGCTGATTTGAAAAACAACCTGGAACTGTTTAGAAAAAAACGCGGGATGAGCCAGGAAGAGCTGGCGCAGGCACTGGAAGTATCGCGCCAGACGATTGGGTCGCTGGAAAACGGCAGATACAATCCATCGATCCTGCTGGCCTTCAAAATTGCCCGTCTGTTCGGAACGAAAATCGAAGAAATATTTATTTACGAGGAGAACCCTGATGAAAATTAAGAAAACAATCCCAACCCTGGGGGTTATTTTGGGAGTTGTCTTTATCATCGCAGCGCTTTATTTCAGGCAAGATCTGTCACGATCAGTTGGTGGTGTCATATTTGGAATTGGCGGTGCCATCCTCGGCATAAATCTAACTGAATTAATTGGACGAATCCTGTTGGAGAGGAATCCGGCCAAAGCTGCACAACAACGAATTGAGCAAAATGATGAGCGGAATGTTGTCATCCGTGACAAAGCCCGTGCAAAAACACTGGAAATTGCTAAGTGGTTGGTGTTGGGATTGGCGTTTCTGTCGATCCTGGCAGATTCACCGCTATGGTTCACGCTCTCAATCACTCTGATTTATCTGCTGATCTATATTATTGAATGGATCTTCCAATCTCAACTGCTGAAAAAGATGTAACGAGCGAACTCAGGAACCCTTTTTTGGAAGAGGGGAGTCTGATATTGAGACTCCCCTCTTCCTCCTATAACATTCAAGCCATTATCGTCTGCGAAATTCAGACGCTCTTAATTCTTAAGCTCCAAGTTTGAGTCTTGTAGGATTACACTACATATTGGACAGTGACAAAAGAAAAGAACAGCAGGAAGTGGAAACATCCATTATTGTTATTGTGCTGCACAAAACAAGAGGGAGGAACCACAACCTGCTATGGATAAGATAA
>JAAZKE010000014.1 GCA_012799995.1 Chloroflexota bacterium
TCCGTGGTGGTTACCAAGCGGGATTTCCGAAAGCAGCGTCATAGCTGCGTACCAGTTTAAAAACGCACAAAGCGAAAATCATAGCCTGATGAATCTGGCTAATAACAGCACTTATGCCCTGACAAAAACAGGAAGCGATGTTGTCTGGTCTGCAAATGGAATGTTTATTGCAGGCGGAACTCATTTAATTGGAATGAACGCGCAGAACTTCCCTGTATTTACTTCTTGCGCAGTACGTTATTCTGGGGTTGATATTCAAAATCCCAATACAGTTGGTTTAGCCAGTGCGTACGAAGGATATAAGATTTTTGCGAGAGCTTCTCATTATAACGGAAAAAACCTTGCAAAAATCGGGGTAAAAAAGGGCGGAAACCAAACCCCTCTTTATTTATATGACATAGTAAGATCGAACGCTGTTTTGATAGTGGATATGGCATCAGACCAAATAAACGTTGATGGAGTAGAAATAGGCTTAGAATCATCCCCTACCTTTGTAAATGCTACCTATGATACACAAAACACCATCGGACAAACATATCAATCTGTCCAACAATCAGATAGAAGTGGCATAGTTTGGGGGAGCGTAACCATTCAGGCTGTTGTTTTCTACAACATTTCCCTTACTATGGGAAACAAAATTGAACTTTACAATGCAATGAACAATCTATAAGGAGATAAAATGGCAATTTCATTTTTAGAACAAAGAACACTTTTGAAAACAGGCGACTTTCGTGAGCTGGTAATTCAGGCTATTTTGACGGCAGCTATCGCGATTCGGAATGAACCAGAAAGCACAGAGAATCACGCCAGCAGGGTTGCGCTTGCGAGCGCGGTGATTATGAATCCGGCCAGCATGGAACCAAAGTTCAGCGAGCTTTTAGCTACGCAGATGACAAGCATGGAGCCGTCTGATGCGAATATCTCTAATGCGGTATCGGCTGTTTGGGATGCAATTGCGCTGACGATGTATCCGGCGGCGTAGGCGGTCATTTATTGCTGTTATTTTAGATCATATCCACTGAGCCGGCCGCCACATACCGATTGACACTGTGCTACCTTTCAAATGCGGTGGAATAATCCATTCTCCATCGCGGAATTCCAACTCCTGAATGAACGTACCTCCCTGATATTCGGTTCTAACCGTACCAATCACCTGATATATGCCGTTCCTGTCAGGAAGGCGATCAGTGCAATAGATATAGCCGTCAGATGTCATGTTCATATTGTATTGGATTTAAACAACAACGCCATGAATCGATTGAAATCTTCCCTCATGGCGACCACAAAGTGGATTTAAAACTGATGCAAGTTGCAGTGCAGTAACACCTACATTATACCAAAATCGCGTAGAAGCCCTACATTGAACGATTCCGCCTGCGGTTGTCCATCGGACTGGCGCGCATGGCAAAGTCCCTGTCGTCGTCAGGAGTGAACGCGAGATACCGTTTTGTGACTTCCAGCGAGCTATGACCGAGCGCGCGGGATATGGTTATATCGTCGTCCCCGTTGCGCTTGCGCTCTATGGCGAAACAGCGGCGGAATGCGTGAAATTCGTGTACCTTCTTCATTCCGGCATTCTCCTGTGTCCGGCGTAGTATCTGTCTCAATCCGGACGGCGCGAGCGGATCGCCTGTTATCGTAAGCCAGAATGAATCGTGTGGTTGGATATCCGTCAATCTGCTCAGGTATCTCCTGATAGCCTTGCGGCATTCTTTCCCGAAATAGACTTTACGGGTTTTCCCGCCTTTGCCGAGGTGGATCGTTATACTGCTTTCCGTGACGTTTACGTCTTCCATTTTGAGATTGGATAATTCTGATTTTCTTATTCCGGTATCGACAAGGATGCAGAATACAGCGCGGTCGCGTTCTGGGAATTTATTGAAGCGACAAGCGGCAAGGATTTCCTCTACTTCTTCCATTGTGATGCCGGCGATAGGCTCTGGAGCCCTGTCAGCGCATTTTACTTTGGTGATTGGATTCCTGACTTCCAGATCGTACTCGTCCCATACCCAATTCATGAGCGCGCGCAGCGTCCGGAAGTAAGCGTGTACGCCACCCTGATTATGCCCTTTGTCTTTCAGGGATTGCAGGTACTCACGAATCAATTCCGGCGTGACCTGATTCCAGGTGGTGACGTTTTCGCTTTCCAACCACTGGATGATTCTTGGCAATATATGTTTGTAGTATCGGATTGTAGCTTTTGACCGGACGCCGATTTCTCTTGATCTGAGAAATTCCAAACTGGATGATTTTACATTTAACGTGTTTTGAGATTCATGCGTCAATGTATCGCGGGTGATAATTTTAGCCATAATAAACCTTCCCTTTCTTTTGATAAAGAAGGTTTATGAGTGCTTTTTACTCGTAACCTTAACAGATTCCCAGTCTGTTAGGGAGGCTGACGGGGGTCGAACCCGCACCCTTCTAATCCACAGTCAGACGCTCCACCATTGAGCTACAGCCTCCGTGAATCGCAAAAAGTATACCATAAATTATTTTCGCCTCTTACAATTGCACACCCTTAGATTGATAAGCCACCTTAATTCGAAAAATATTTCATTTAAGCCTTTATCCCATTCGCATAATCTTAATCTGGAATTTGATGGAAGAAACAGACAAAAACAAAGGTTGAACGGGCTCTACAGAAAAGTAGAAATAGCTGAAAAAATGCTGCATTTGTTAACAGCGGGCAACGCGGCAGGTCTTAGCGCTGACTTCGTTTTGCTTATATAATTCAGACAAGCTGAGAAGATGGGAAAGAGGAATGCGATGAGATCAAAAAGAATCCTGTTATTGCTGGTGATGATCAGCCTGTTGTTGGCTGGTTGCGCGAAACGCTACACTGAGGAACAGGTGAATCAGACGGTGGTTGTCAAGATCAAAGAGGTGGCAGGGTTGCAGAAGGTCAACGTTACGGTGGAGACTGTGATTGTAAAAGAGTATGTCGTTGTTACCGCAACGCCTGAACCGAGTGATACACCACTGCCGGCACTGTTTTCCAGCCCGACGCCGCTGCCTTTCGCTCAACTGAAAGTGGAAGATGTTTACGATGCATTGAGCAGGGCTGGCTTCACGGTGCGCCGTTTTTATTATGAAGTACCGGATGAGGATCTGGGCGCGATGAAGCAGTTCATTAGCCAGGCTTATCCGATGAACCTGACATATGGCAATATCGAATACCAGGCGATTTTGTACGATTTTGCAGCCCAGGATCTGAAGCAGAAAGGTTATGACTATCTGACCGCGGAAAAGCCCGGCGTCAGGAATGATCGGGTGCTTTCTGTCCGCAACCTGATACTTGAGTTTGAGACGGATATGCCGATCTCGATGGTAGAAAAAGTAAAAGAAGCTCTGATCGTGCTGGAGTAAGCGGTTCGGGAATGAAAACTTGGAAGACGCTCGCAACAGCTTTATTCCTCGCGCTTGCCGGCGCCTTTTTCCTGGCAATTGCGTGGAAAACTTCACCCTATCGGGCGTTGCGTCCTGCCCTGCCAGCCTTCACTGAAAAGTACATTGCGGGTGAGCATGTGCGATCAAGAGATGGGGCGCATTGGCTGATCAGGATTCCCTCAACCGACTCAGGATTGGAAGCAGATTATTGGATTGACCAGATCCCGGTGACGATGAACGCTTATTTGAAGTGTGTCGCTGCGGAGCAGTGTCCGCCTACCCATCACCGCGGATATTTCCGCCGTTACGTTGATGAGCTGATTTATCGGCTTAACCCGGTGAGCTACGTTTCTTGGGAAAAAGCGAATCAATATTGTGCCTGGCTGGGTGGGTCGCTGCCGACAGAGGCACAGTGGCGCGCGGCTGCGGGCGATGGGCGCTACCCCTGGGGGGATCAGGAACCGAATCTGACGCTGGCGAATTTTGATGGTTACTATCAGGGATTGACGCCAGCAGGATGGTTGCCATTGGGTGCCAGCCCCTTTGGTGTGCTCGATTTGGCAGGGAATGTACGCGAATGGGTGCTGGATGAATATGCAGAGCAGGGGGGCATAAAATCCACGGGGGATATCGGACGCATTCTCAAAGGCGGCAGCTCCAGTGACTTTGCGACCACGCTTGAAAATGACAATATCCAGTGGCACAGCCAGAATTCAGCTGGTTTCAACCGCGGATTCCGCTGCGTTTATTCCGTCCGCTGATCTGCGCATCACCTTTTCGGCAAGGCCACTGAATATAAAGACTGCACCCAACAAGAAGATAATTTCTGTGGCCCATATATAACGCGTTTCAGGCTGATTAGTCATGGAAATGATCAGATGAACATTGTGGAACAGCACAAACAACAACCCCATCCAGCTTTTCAGGTTTCGTCCTAATATAGCAAATACCCCGATCAACAACAAAATCAACGGGTACGAAAGCCATTCCCGCTGCAGCCGCGATTTGCTGATACCGAATTGAATTTGTTTAAACAAAACGGACAAGTACTTTTGGAAATGTGTTTTCAGAATAGGGAGCGCTGCTTTCTGAAACAAGAAGTTAGCCGAAACATTGTTATATCCCATTTGTTTTGCCTGTTCCAACGCAACAGAGTATGCTTCATTTTGAGACAATGTTCCATCATTCGCAAATTGGATCGCCGCTGCCCGAATTTCGCAGCCTTCCAGAAAATATTTTACTTCCGGATCCGATTGAGCGGATAAATCCGATTCTTGCATTAATCGTAATGCATGTCCAATATTTGCATTCTGAGCATTGGGCGCCCAAAGAAATTGGTTATATGCTCGCCAACAGACAAACGCGGGAATTCCAGCAAGGATCACATAAACAACTGCCCCACTAATGGACAATGTAAGAACCTGTTTCCGAAAGTGAAAAAGCATCCAGGTAGCTGCAACTATTGGTAGTGCAACCAGATAAACATTCGAAGGACGTATCAGGAATGCTATCGCACTCAGTGCAGATAAAAGAATAAATAACCACTTATTCCTGGAACGAAACAAAAACAGAAAGCAAGCCACACATGCCAATGTTACAGTCTGAGAAAAGGATTCGGACATGATATAGTCATTCTGTACGCCCAAAAGTCCCATTGAGAGACTGATCTGAGAAAAAATGAATGCGGCAGTTGGGGAAATGATATATGCAAGCGCTACAGATAGCAAGATAAAAGCCAATGCCAAAACGATTTTCTGCCCTTTGATTACCCTGATCAATCCATGAGAAGGCTTTTCTGCAGCGCGATAAAGAGATTCTCCCATTTGGTTTAACTGCATACCTCCCTCAGCTGAACGCCAAAAGCCAATGTCTTCTTGTTTCCCAGTCTTGAGTGCTATTTCCGCGAACCAAATGTAGCCGGGTGTGCGAATGGATTGTGCATCATACTGTACCAGATAGCTGCTGGAATCAGGGCGGACGCCGAAATAATCCCATCCGGGACGGAAAAAGTCAAATAAATTGGCGATCAGAATCAGACAAAGAAACATTGGAAGCCAGATTTTCTTTCGCTGCGTCACCCCAAGCACAAGACAACCTGCGATCAACAGAAGTAGAAAAGGGTCTGTACGCCTGACGATCGGCAGAATGGTCGAGGTTTCTGATCTCAGGGAGAAGAGCGGTTTGGTCAAAGAATATTCAGATGGAAATAAAAGCAGGATCAGCATTGCTGTCGTGAAAAATATTAACAGCTTACATAGTATGTTCTTGATTACATCAGATTCCACCTGACAATTTTGACGTCTAGAAAAAAAACAACAGCCAATCAGAATGATTCCCCAAAAAGCCGGCACCACCAGCAATAATGGAGAGAAAAATATTTTGGGGATAAGAAGCGAATAATGACGAGCATTTGTGAGCGGATTTGTATTGTCAGATGTCGAAAATAGAAGACTGCCATCATCAAGCGGCAAATATCTGCCTGCACCCACGCTGCGAACCGTGCGGGATAGATCTTCATTAACAGCCAAATATGGCGCTGGAATCAAGTGCCCATCCTCTTCCAGCAGAACTGGCAACCCAAGCATAGACACCGCCTGACTGCGAATCGGAGTTGAATAACCAAACCCCTCAACAGCTTGCATTTGCAAAATTGGTCGCCGCTCCCAACTAATTATAAAAATCCCGGCACGATTCAAAGTACCAAAATATGCCGGGATACAGGAAATACTAAACAGGAAAGCTAATATTCGTAACAGGAATTGAGGTTTTTTCGATCCCATTTTCATTTCCATTTTATCTTGTTCTTTATTCTGATTGTCTTGCTGTCTGGTCCTCGTTCTGTAGATCTTTGCCGGTCTTCTTGCGGTAGATCCGCACTGCGTAAAAAACGACCACTGCCACAACACCCAGAATGATGATCAGATGCTTGAATTTATCGATAAAATCGACCACAATGGTGTAATTCTGCCCCAGCAATCTGCCTGAGAGCCCCAAGAATATATTCCAGATCAGCGTTCCTGCGACGGTGAAAAGCGAGAATTTTAACCAGTTCATTTTCGCAAGCCCGGCGGGGACGGAAATCAGCGTGCGGATGATCGGAATCATTCTGCCAAAGAATACGACCCATTCGCCATAGCGATCGAACCACTTGAGCGAAATGTCAAGGTCTTTTTCGGTGATCATGATATATTTTCCGACTTTTTGCAGCAGGCTGCGGACACGTTGTTCGCCGATCAGATAGCCAACCCAATACCAGCACCACGCACCGAGGAAGGCTCCCAGCGTTGCCCAAAGAAGCACAGCAACGATATTGAACTGCGCAGGGACAGTTGGGTCAGTGGAAACTGTGAGTGTACCGGCGACCGGCAGCACGATTTCAGAAGGAATAGGCGGGAAAACGTTCTCAAGCAGCATGACCAGCGCCAGCCCGGGGTAACCCAGTAACTGCATGGCGTTTTGGCTGAAATTGTAAACGGCATCAATAATAGCAGATAAATTCATCGATTTATTTCCTTTCGCCTCACAATTCTATCTTCAGATTGCGAAAAGGTACAATCGAATGTCACATTCAACTGTTAAAACTCGCGAAATTGGAGCGAAGTTAGCCTGGTTTGCGGGTCAATTGGCAGCGCGAAGCAGAAGATGGCGCCACTGCGGTCTGTGCGGTTTTCAGCCCAGATTTTGCCGCCATGTCCGCGGACGATGCCGTTGCTTAGGAATAAGCCTAACCCGACTCCCTTGGTTTTGTTGGAGGACCGACTGGCGCGGAAAAAGCGTTCAAACAGGTGATCGATTTCATCGGGAAGGATACCCTGCCCCTCGTCGCGCACACACAGCTGAACAGATTCATCATCGGGCGTGCTGCCGAGAATGCGGATTTCTCCTTTATCGCTGTATTTGATGGCATTGGAAATCAAATTGATCAACACCTGCTGAATGCGGTCAATATCTCCATAGACGAGCGGGAGTCCCTCCGGCACATTGCTGATGATCTGATGACGGGTGGTTTGGGTTTGCATCATTTCTGCGGTCTTGATGCATAGCGCGCGCAGGTCGA